>NZ_VPAL01000051.1:0-1873 GCF_013419245.1 Acinetobacter sp. YH12095 | reverse complement strand
ATTTACTGGCAAAATATTACAGATCTGCTTAAAAACTCACCAACTTATTACAAAAGCCGATTTTTTGCTTTTTCTTAGTCATGGCTAAATTTTCAAGTGATTGATATTTATATTAATATACAAGTGTATTGCGTATAACCGCCATTATGTTAAATAGGGAATTCAAAGCTCTTTCTAAGAGTTGGTATAGTGGTAATACTTATTGAGTGCGTAAAAGAATTAGATTAATAAAATACTCAAAAGAAAAATAGTAAAAGGGAACTTACAGAAAATAAGTTACCGGCTCTTAAAATTATATTTAAACAAAGAAGCCCAACTAAATGATTGGGCTTCCTCATATCTAACTTTACCTTATGATTTTCATCAGTGTACTGCAAGAATTTAGACTACTTGTTGACTTGAACACCTTTAAAAATCAATTTCTCTTTTTTTTGTGTTTCTATAAGCAGTTGTGCCTGCCCCTTACGAGATTGAAGATATAATGTGGGAGCATTCACCAGAATATCTATCATCGTACTTTCACGTAAGTTGATATCATCAGGACAGCCCATCATTGTGGCAACAATTGGTTGTTCAGCATATAAATGATTGCCCTTAAAATGAATACCAATCGAATTTATATTACAAAACAAATTCCCAATATACAGCATCTTTTCTGCAAATTTTAGCGTGATAGGTTGGTCAGGTTTTGAAGCCAGAAATAATGAATCTATACGTTCACTATTAGCATTTGTTGCCTCGATTAATTCCCAAGAAAATTGCGCCAAGGTCTGCTCACTAAAGGACATCACTTGTAATTCTTGTATCTTGGACTGATCGGCTGATGAAGGCTTATGACAAGCGCTCAAAAGTCCAACGACGAACATCAGTATAAATATTCTAGTCATCGTTATTGTCCGTATAATAATGAGTAACCCTCTTTATAGAGTTCATCAGTAGACATATAGGTCATATATCCATTAGGTTTGGCGGCACCTCCGCAATACCCCTGACCTTTCATGGAAGAACTCCATGTGCCTTGATAAGTTGCAGTAGATAATAACCCTGCCGCCACACTTCCAATAAAGATTGGACCACCACTATCGCCACCCCAACAATCCAACGTTGGACCTGAAACTTTTACCCATGTTGCATTACACACACCTGCCCCTGATGGTCCACATTTATTGTCAGTACCAAATGCTTTAAATGCGGTCGACTGAACCGTACCACAACTATAACCAGTTTTCATTCCATAATGACAGACATACGTACCAACAGGTGTGTTACCTTGTGTACGTCGACCAGTTAGAGTTTTGACCACATTGTCACTGGCGAAAAATTCTGGGTTCAAGGTATGTGTAGATGATACTAAACTCATGGTTTGGAAATCCTGACTACCATTCCAGAAGTCTCCCACAAAGGTTAGTGCAATATTATCATTGCCAGTTGTCTTGCGGTCATCTACAGTAATTTTGTAATTCTTACAGTGAGCCGCTGTGGTCGCAAATTTTGTACCCGCAGCGTTTTTCACATTAAAACCTGTTGTACAATTATAAAAAGTGGTTGAAGTTGTACTATCCGCCATCAGCATGGTTTCTGCTGCCCTTACTGCGGCACTATGTCTTAATGGAATATTAGTGGTCGTTACTTTAAGTGGGACATTGGTTAATGTTCTAGGTTTTTCACTGCTCAGTAATTTCAAACCCTGTGTTTGGTTGGTTGCAGTATGCTTTGGATCATAAAGCTCTAAATCAATGCTATTTTCGGCACTGTTGCAAATAGTCGGTGGTGATAAACTTATCATCCCCTTTTGCTGATGGAGCTGCACATGAACCCATTCAAAGGCCGGCATTTTCAGCGTGACATCATTCTGTGGGCCGTACGCTGGTAC
>NZ_VPAL01000050.1:0-1964 GCF_013419245.1 Acinetobacter sp. YH12095 | reverse complement strand
CAGCATACTTTTTGAAGCACCACCAAAATTTTATGTTAAGTAGAGACTAAAAATGCCCTTGATTAAGGGCTTACAAGGGCATTTTGTATAAGGTGTATTATGTTAATTTTAGAATTTCTTCATTAGATAATTTTTGATAAGCTAAATCCATTAGGACTAATTAAGT
This sequence comes from Acinetobacter sp. YH12095, assembly GCF_013419245.1. NCBI lineage: Bacteria > Pseudomonadati > Pseudomonadota > Gammaproteobacteria > Moraxellales > Moraxellaceae > Acinetobacter > Acinetobacter sp. YH12095. The sequence goes on along the minus strand of NZ_VPAL01000050.1, from coordinate 1,798 downwards.
AAATATGAGCAATTGGGTCAATGTCACACAGGATAAGTCTACAGGTATAGAACTAATTCATGCCCACTTCAAAGGCTTTGCATACGATCCTCATCTACACTCAAGTTATCTTATAGGGGTAACAGAGTTAGGACATCAACAATTCAATTGTAGAAAAAAAATTATTGATAGCTATCAAGGTCAAACTTTCATGCTTGAACCTGAAGAAGTTCATGATGGTAATGCACCAGATCCTCTCGGCTTCACTTATAAAATGATGCATTTAGATCCAGCATGGTTAAAAAAAAGCTATGAAGGAATATTTAATGAGCCTATCGAACTTGCTATCGAATCAACCCTACGTTCTGATCCTCAACTTTCACATTTGATACTTTCAACCTACAATATATTGAATAACAATGAATCTCAATTGATGAAAGATACGTATTTAGATCTTTTATTAGAAAACTTAGGTAATACCCCCATTTTTAATTGAATTAATGGGTAGAAAATCTAAAGCCTTGTTATTGTTTAAAAATAGGTGGACAACCATTTACTGACATATGAGGTCGTTCATGATTATAAAAGTACTGCCAGTCAGTTGTATAGTCCTGCACCTCGCTCAGATCTCGAAATAAATATTGATTTAGACACTCATAACGTACTGTACGATTAAATCGCTCAACATATGCATTTTGCTGTGGATTGCCTGGTTGAGTAAATACATGCTCAATACCATGCTGATCACACCACTTTTCCATCAGCTCACTTATATACTCTGGGCCGTTGTCGGTTCTAATGCGTTTAGGTTTGCCTCGCCATTCAATGAGCTGATCAAGTCCTCTCAGTACACGTTCTGCTGGCAATGAAAAGTCAATCAATATATCCAATGACTCGCGATTATAGTCATCAATCACGTTGTGAACTCGATAACTACGTCCATCACTGAGTTGATCATGCATAAAGTCCATTGACCATGATTCATTCTTAGCTGTCGGTACTGCAAGGGTTTCTGGCTGTTCTCGTTTAATCCGCTTATTAGGCTTGATTCTTAAATTAAGCTCAAGCTCCTTATAAATGCGATAGACACGTTTGTGGTTCCATTTGTATTTTTTAACATTACGCAAATACAGGAAACAAAGCTTGAAGCCCCATGTTTTATGATCATTGGTTAATTGAATCAACCATTCGGCAATCTGTTGATTCTCTTCATCTAAACGAGCTTTATAGCGATAACACGTTTGACTGACTTTAAAAATTAAGCAGGCCATGCTGATTGAAATCTTAAATTGCTCAGTAGCTTGCTGAGCAAGTGACTTTCGCTGAACAGGCCTTAAAACTTTTTTAAAAGTGCATCTTGCAAGATGTCTGACTTTAGCCGCTCATCAGCATACATGCGTTTTAAACGGGCATTTTCAGCCTCAAGTTCTTTAAGCCGCGTCATCATTGAAAGATCCATGCCGCCATATTTGGACTTCCACTTGTAGAATGTAGCAGAGCTCATACCATGTTCGCGGCACAAGTTCGGTATGGGTGTTCCTGCTTCAGCTTGCTTCAAGATACTCATGATCAAGCTGTCTGAATACTTAGATGTTTTCATAGAAAATCTCCTTAAATCAAGGTTATTCGATTTTCTACTTTTAAACTCAATTATTTTTAGGGAGGATTACCGTTTGCTTGGTTATAAAAAAGTGCTCTGTACACGACAAATTTCACAGAACCCTTATCCTATCAGGATTCTGCTTTCTTAAAATTGCCAAAATTTCCTTAAACTCTTCTTTTTTCCCAAAACCAATTAAACGCTGAATCGCCATTTGAA
>NZ_VPAL01000004.1:0-241921 GCF_013419245.1 Acinetobacter sp. YH12095 | reverse complement strand
CAAAGCACTTTAAATGTGACTTGTTCCATTTTAGAGATTTGTTTAAGATAAGATATAACTCATTGAGATGTGTCATAGTATTCGTCGTTAGAAAACAATTATTGTGACATTATTTCAATGAGTTATCTATTTTTGTCGTGTACAGAGGAATGATTTAAGTTTTAAGCACCTAAAAAGAAAAGGTGAGTTTCTATCTGCATTTGATATTGCTCAATACACCAAAGGCGCATCTAAAGAGTGTGGTTTGCACAGCCAAACCATACAGGCTGTCACCGAAGAATTAATCACACGCAGAAAGCAGTTTAAGAAAGCCAAACTCAAATGGCGTGTTAGCAACAAGAAGTCAGCAAGAAAATCACTTGGATGGATACCGTTTAAGAAAGTAGCGATCAAATACGCTGATGGATATGTTCAATATGGTAAACATCAATTCAAACTATGGGATAGCTATGGATTAAGCAAATATGCTGTTAGAACTGGTTCATTTGTTGAGGACAGCCGTGGGCGTTGGTACGTGTGCCTTGTGGTCGATTCATCGAATCAAGAAAAACCAACAGCAACCAAAGCCATAGGTATTGATCTAGGTTTAAAAGATATTGCAACCTGTTCTGATGGTACGGTTATTTCAAACCCCAAGTTCTATCGCCAATACGAAAAGAAATTAGGTATTGCTCAACGAGCAAGGAATAAAAAACGTGTACGTGCATTACACGCCAAGATTGCAAATTGCCGTAAAGACCATTTGCATAAGGCAAGTACATTACTTGTTAAAAATAATGCACTCATAATTGTAGGTGACTTAAGTGCCAAAAAGCTTGTAAAAACTAAAATGGCAAAGTCTGTTTTAGATACAGGGTTTTCAGCACTAAAAATAATGCTCAAGTATAAATGCGAGAACGCAGGGGTAATGTTTGAAGAAGTCAATGAAGCCTATACCACCCAAATCTGTTCGTGCTGCGGTGAGATCACCTCAAGTAGTCCGAGAGGTAGGACAGGTCTTGGAATAAGAGAATGGTCATGTGAGTGTGGTGTCACTCACGATAGGGACTTAAATAGTGCCATGAACATTCTTGCGCTTGGGCATAAGCGTCTAGCTGTAGGAATCACCTCCGTTTAAGGGAGGTGAGGATGTCAATGACAGTAATTTATATATTCAGCGTTTAATTCAGCACGTTGCTGCAATGGACAATCATGAACAAGGTGAAATTGCCTTACATAAAGAAATTACCCAACGTATTCAGCAATTTTACGCCATGTAAGCACAATGGATTTGAACAAAATATTTACTCGCAATTTTTACCAAGGAAAACGTATCTCAACTGGCAATTCCGTGCAGAATCTAGGAAAATATTGCACTTTTAGCATGAACAATCAGCGAACTGTTTTTTCGCCTTGATTTGGAACATATATGAAGTTTGAGAAATTAGGTCAGTCGGGGCGCGCCCGTCGTGGTCGTTTAACACTTGCTCATGGTGTGGTAGAAACCCCTGTGTTTATGCCTGTGGGGACGTATGGCACAGTCAAAGGCATGCTGCCACGCGATATTGAAGAAATTCAGGCACAGGTTATTTTAGGCAATACCTTTCATTTATATTTGCGTCCAGGGCTAGAAGTGATTCAGCAACACGGCGGTCTACATGAATTCATCAAATGGGATAAGCCTATTTTGACTGACTCTGGTGGCTTTCAGGTGTTTAGCTTAGGCGCAATGCGTAAAATTAAAGAAGAAGGTGTGACCTTCCGTTCGCCTATTGATGGCTCAAAGGTTTTTCTTTCGCCAGAAATCTCGATGGAAATTCAAAAAACCTTGAACTCTGACATCGTGATGATTTTTGACGAATGTACGCCTTATCCTGCAACACATGAAGAAGCGCAAAAATCTTTGCAATTGTCTTTACGCTGGGCAAAACGCTGTAAAACCCATCACCATGATGAACTACAAAACAGCAACGCGCTGTTCGGGATTATTCAAGGCGGTATGTACGAAGATTTACGTGTTGAATCTTTAAACGGCTTACTTGAAATTGGTTTTGATGGTTATGCCATTGGCGGTCTTTCGGTGGGTGAACCGAAAGAAGAAATGATCAAAGTACTGGATTATTTGCCAGCTAAAATGCCAGAAGATAAACCACGTTATTTGATGGGCGTCGGCAAGCCAGAAGATATTGTGGAAGCAATTCGTCGTGGCGTCGATATGTTCGACTGCGTGATGCCAACCCGTAATGCGCGCAATGGTCATTACTTTGTAACCGATGGCTTGGTGCGTATTCGTAACAGTAAGTATCGTCATGACCAAAGCCCGCTCGATCCGCATTGTGATTGCTATACTTGCAAGAACTTTACCCGCGCTTATTTGTTTCATTTAGAAAAATGTGGCGAAATGTTGGGGTCAATGTTGGGCACTATTCATAACTTACGTTATTACCAACGCTTTACCCAAGATATTCGCAATGCCTTAGATAACGGCACTTTCGATGAATTTGTACAGGACTTTTATGCCCGTCGTGGCCTAGAAGTACCGCCTTGTCCTGAAGATTAGTCTTTTCAGTATTTGCGCTGAGTAAAAAGACAAGGTAAATTGCAGAACAAACCCAATTTATTATCAGATCACTGATCGCCAGTTTTTAGTTTAGGAAAATGAAATGAGCCTTTTTATTTCGACCGCTCACGCAGCAGGTGAAGCTGCACAACAACCAAGCCTTGTGGCTAACCTTTTAATGATTGCAGTCTTCATTGCAATTTTCTACTTCCTGATTTGGCGTCCACAATCAAAGCGTGCCAAAGAGCATCGTACACTGATTGAAAGCTTGGGCGTAGGCAGTGAAGTGGTATTCGCAGGTGGTCTTATGGGTAAAATCACGAAAATTGAAGGTGATTTTGCAGTGGTAGAGCTGAACCGTGGTGTAGAAGTAAAAGTACAACGCGCGAGTGTCATTTCAGTTCTTCCTGAAGGCACATTAAACAACCTCTAATCAAAAAGAGTCGTGCTCACGCACGACTTTTTCATTTTAAGAAGAAAATAAATGCGTTACCCAGCATGGAAATATCTGCTCATCCTCGTTGTTCTTGTGGTGAGTACATTATATGCCCTGCCTAGCTTGTATCCAGATGAACCTGCTGTTCAAATTTCAGGTGCCAAAGCTGGTACCCAAATTGATCAAAGCATCATACAAAAAGCAGAGCAAATTTTACAATCAGAAAATATTGCCAGTCATGACAACAGCTTTACCAACAATGCTGCATTGTTGCGTTTAGACACCTCAGAAGCCCAACTCAAAGCCAAAGAAGCTTTACGTCGCGGTTTAGGTGATGACTATGTCGTGGCGCTGAACCTTGCGCCAACCACACCAGAATGGCTACAAAAAATTGGTGCAAAACCAATGAAACTCGGTCTGGACTTACGTGGTGGTGTGCACTTCTTATTAGAAGTGGATATGGACAAGGCCATCAGCCAGCGTATGGAAACTTCAGCCACCGATTTACGCCGTCAATTGCGTGACAACAAGCTGAAATTTAATAGCCTTTCGCTGAATAACAACACCATCACCCTACAGTTTGCCAATAATGCAGACCGTGATGCAGTGATGGATTTCTTGCGTCGTAACGGCAATGAATACACACAGCAAGCTGTAGCCACCACAGAAGGCTCTAGCTTACGTCTGAACTATACCGATGTCCGTAAACAGGAAATTCAGTCGTATGCGGTCAATCAGAACTTAACTACTTTACGTAACCGTATTAACGAGTTAGGTGTGGCTGAAGCTTTGGTACAAACTCAAGGTAGCAACCGTATTGTAGTGGAATTGCCAGGCGTACAAGATACTGCTGAAGCGAAGCGTGTACTCGGTCGTACTGCGAACCTCGAATTCCGTTTGGTGTCTGACTTAAATGATCAATATATTGATCCGTACACAGGTCAGACTACAGGTACAGTACCACCTGGCACAGAAGCGTTTGCCTTTGAATCTTTGGACAGTGGTCGCCAATTATTATTGAACCGCAGCCGTATTTTAACGGGTGAGCGTGTTCAAAATGCGTCGAGTGGTTTTAGCCAAGATACAGGCGGTGCAGAAGTTAACATTACCCTTGATGCTGCGGGCGGTAAACTCATGGCAGATGCGACACGTAACGCTGTGGGTAAACGTATGGCGGTATTGTTTATTGAAAACAAACAACGTATTAGCTATGTGACCGATGAAACTGGCACACAAACTGAAGTACGCACCCCATACACCGAATCTGTCATTATTAATGCTGCAACCATTCAGGCGGTATTGGGTTCGCAGTTCCGTATTACAGGTCTAGATTCCCCACAAGAAGCCTCTGAATTGGCCTTAATGCTTCGTGCAGGTGCCTTGGCAGCGCCAATGTACTTTGTCGAAGAACGTGTGATTGGTCCAAGCTTGGGTCAAGAAAACATTGATAAAGGCGTATTGTCGACTCAGATTGGCTTCATTTTGGTTGCAATCTGGATGGTGGTGTTCTTCCGTCTGTTTGGTCTGATTGCCAACTTCGCTTTAGTGTTTAACTTAGCCATGATTTTAACCGTCATGTCTTGGATTGGTGCATCACTCACCTTGCCGGGTATTGCGGGTATCGTAATTACCATTGGTATGGCGGTAGATGCCAACGTCTTGATTTGTGAGCGAATACGAGAAGAAATTAAGTGGGGGGCCTCGCCCAAACAAGCCATTGTGGCGGGTTATGACCGAGCGTATAACACTATTTTCGACTCGAACTTAACCACATTCTTGGTGGCATTCATTCTGTTTGCGATTGGTACAGGTCCAATCAAAGGCTTTGCTGTGACGCTCATGATTGGTATTGTCTGCTCGATGTTTACTGCAATTACAGTGACCCGTGCAATTGTACAAATCATCTACGGCAAAAAACGTAACTTGAAAAAGTTGAGCATTTAAGGAGATCACTGATGACTGAGAATACTCAACTGCCTTCAAAAAAATATGGCCGCCCTGATGATGAGCGCGTGATTCCGTTTATGAAGATTGCTTTGCCTGCGGCATTGCTTTCTATTCTATTAACGGTTGCCAGTATCTTCTTCATTGCCACCAAAGGTTTAAACTTAGGTTTGGACTTTACTGGGGGTATTGCTGCAGAACTCAACTATAGCAATCCAGTAAAAGCCACCGATGTTTCTAACGCATTGGTCAAAGCAGGCTTTAACGACCCTGTGGTACAAACGCTTGGTTCAGACCGCGACCTAATGGTACGTATGCCTGTGCAAGAAGATGTTGAAGCAGAAGACTTAACCAAAGCAATTACTGCTGCGGTACAACTACCAAATAACACGGCAACTGTGCCAAAGGTAGATGTGGTTGGTGGTCAAGTCGGTAATGAGCTGTACGTACGTTCTGCGGGCGCTGTAGCTTTAGCGCTGTTATTGATGTTGGTATACGTCACCATTCGCTTTGAATTCAAACTGGCAATGGGTGCGGTACTGTCATTGTTCCACGATATTGTGGTGACACTGGGTATTTTTGCCATGATGCAATGGCCATTTGACCTGACTGTATTGGCAGCGTTATTGGCGATTATTGGCTTCTCACTCAACGATAACATTGTTGTATCTGACCGTATTCGTGAAAACTTCCGTAAAATCCGTGGTGCAACACCACTTGAAGTGGTAAACATTGCGCTGACAGAAACTTTACGTCGTACCATTCACACCTCTATGACCCTATTATTGGTTGTAGTCGCGATGATGCTCATGGGTGGTGATGGTCTGAAATGGTTCTCGATTGCGATGTTTGTGGGTGTCTTTGTCGGAACATATTCATCTATTTACATTGGTACAGCCTTTGCCTTATGGCGCGGTTTGAACCGTCAGGACTTCATTGTTCAAGTCAAACCTGAATTTGAAGGTGAAGAGCAAGAAATTCCTTAATGCATTTCTGCTGACACCAACATTCAAGCCTATCTTCGGATAGGCTTTTTTGTGCCTTAGCATTGCGATATTTACGCTGACGTTGCGATGTTAATGTTGGATAATATGAATCTGTGGAAACTGAAAGCCTACGCAAGATGGCGCTGCTCGCCATGCTACGGTCAACATACAATCTGATAAACGAAAGTTTTGATAGGCAAAATGCCCAATCTGTGGATGATGACAAATGCCGCCCTGTGCATTGGGATGCATACGAGTATCCAACTCATTCAGGCTTAAACGAATCCCTAAACCTGATGCTTTCAGCACTGCTTCTTTAGTTGTCCAGACACGAAACCAATAATCAGCGTCGTGTTCCAAATCTTGCCAGTATTGGAGTTCATTGGGATGAAACGCATGTTGTGCCAAGGCATCGAAACGCACCTTACGGTCTAAGTCCTCGACATCTACGCCAACATCGAGCAATTCAAAACTGCTTACCAAAGCATAATGCTGACGGCTATGACTATGGTTAAACTGCAATTGAGGGAATGCTGTCAAAAATGGCTTGCCATGTGGGTTACGCTCAATATCGCTGTTTTGAATATCGTGTTCTAAGTATCCAGAAAGCAATTGATTCCGATGCCGATAAATAGCCTGTTTTTGCTGTTGAATCTGTTCACTGCGTACAGCACTTGGATCGGGACTAAAAATCTGCTGAATGCGGCTAACATTCACACAAATTTTTTTAGGTGTTTTATTCATCCGCCCTTCTCCATTTTGGCTGAAATACGATAGAAAAAAACCAGCAAACATGCTGGTTTTTTAAAGCGTGCTCGCTTAGCTGCCTTGCACCAAACGACGTGCGCTGATAATCCCTGGTTGCTGCTCTAAACGTGCCAACAAACGAGAAAGTTGCGCCAAGCCTTTAACCTCAATTAACAATTTCATATTGGCGATACCATCACTTTCAGAAATAGTATTCACCTGACGAATGTTAATTTGATCGGCAAAAATCACTTGGGTTAAGTCTTTGAGCAAACCACGGCGGTCATAGGCTTCCACCACAATTTGTACGCTTTGACCACGGGTTGGCTGCATTTCCCAATCGGCTTCTACCGCACGTTCAGGTTCGTTGCCAATCATACGCACATAGTCCGAACACGCCACTTTGTGAATACTCACACCACGGTTCAGGGTAATATACCCCGCAATCGCTTCACCATGCACAGGCTGACAGCATTGTGCGATATGCAGTTCAACGTTATCCAAACCATCAATCAAAATGCCATGTGCCGATAAGGTATGGCTGGCACGTGGGTTCAAGGTTGGCTTCAACACCAGTTCAGGTTCATCCTGATCTAAGTGCATGTGACGATTGACCTGATTAATTAAGGCATGCAGGCTAATATCACCATTCACCAAACCAATCAGAATGTCTTCACCTGTTTTGACGTTAAAGTGATTGCAATAATCATTTAAATCAATACTTTTTGGATGAATCGCCAAACGTGACAATTCTTTATTGAGCACTTCACGCCCAACTTCCAGATTTTTACTGCGGTCTTGCTGTCTAAACCAATGACGCAGCTTATCGCGCGCACGTGCTGTCTTAATATAACCTAAAGAATTCACCAACCAATCACGGTTCGGTTCACGGTCTTTTTTGGTCAAAATCTCGACCTGCTCGCCTGTTTTTAAAGTATAGGTGAGCGGCACATAGCGCTGATTGACCCGTGCGGCATAGCATTTATTGCCGACTTCGGTATGCACATGATAAGCAAAGTCCAGCACCGTTGAGCCACGTGGCAATTCTTTAATATCACCATCACGGCTGAACACATAAATTTTCTCAAAATCTTCAAACTCTTGGATTTGTTCAAAATTTTCAGAATCATCATCTTCTTTATGTGCGCTGGCATCGTTACGTTCCTGATAGTGCTCTAAAACAGAACGCAAAGAATGTAAACGATGATTAAACGAATGGTCTGTGGCTTTAGAACCTTCTTTATAATTAAAGTGTGAACATACCCCAAGCTCGGCTTCTTCGTGCATATCTAGGGTACGAATTTGCACTTCAAGCGACTTGTTTTCTGCAATTACGGCAGTATGCAATGAGCGATAACCATTGGCTTTTGGATTGGTAATGTAATCATCAAACTGGTGCGGAATATGCCGCCACAATTGATGTACGATGCCCAAAGAGTGGTAACACTCTGGAATGGTTTTCACCAAAACACGTACAGCACGAATGTCATAGAGCTGATCGAAGCTGAGGTTTTTACTCTTCATTTTTCGATAAATCGAATAAATGTGTTTCACCCGCCCGCTAATTTCGGCATGAATACCATTATTGCCCAGCTCTGTACGCAATTGCTCAATTACGTTTTGAATGTAGTTTTCACGCTCCAAACGCTTTTCATTCAGTAACGTCGCAATTTCTTTATAACGGTCTGGCGCCAAATAACGGAAGGCTAAATCTTCGAGTTCCCATTTCAGTTGGGCAATGCCTAAACGGTGTGCCAATGGCGAGTAAATGGTTAAAATTTCTCGCGCCACACGCTCCTGACGTTCTTTGGAAGCGGTTGCCAACTCACGTAATGAATAGGTACGTTCTGCCAGTTTAATTAGCACCACGCGCACATCTTCCGTCATGGAAATCAGCATTTTATAAATGCCTGTTAAATGTTCACGCTGGTTATTATTAAAATGGTCTTCTAAACGCTTATTTTTCTCAATCAGTTCAGACAACTTACCCATCGACAAGGTGCCTTTGATCAAGCCATAAACTGCTTCACCAAATTCTTCACGCACTTCATCTAACTGCATGACATTTTCACGCACGCTACGATAGAGCATGGCTGCAGACAAAGTGTCTTCATCGACATGCAAGTGCGCTAAAATATTCGCCATCTCAATACCTGTATATAAGGTATGCGATGGATGACTGACGTCTGTTTCCAGCTCTTTTTTCAGGGTGTAATTGGCAACGCGTTCTAATTGTTCAAGTGCCGCCCCATCGTAAATCCCGCGTACTCGGTCTAGCCATTCTGCTAAATCCTGTCGGGCTTGCTCGGCATGTTCTACAGTCGTTTCCTCAGACAGTTCATTTAAACGTCCAGGAAGTTGTTCACGTACTGTGACCATACCCTTCTCCTACCTCTATGTACTTCATATTATAAATCGTTTATTTGCTTTTCTTTCTCAAACAAGGCAATGGATTCGACATGCCCCGTATGCGGAAACATATCCATCACGCCTGCTTTTTTCAATTGATAGCCCTGCTTGACCAATACACCTGCATCCCTTGCGAGTGTGGCTGGATTACAAGACACATAAACGATTCTATCTGCGCCAAATTTGGGCACATAATACATCACTTCCTCTGCGCCTGAACGCGGAGGGTCAATTAATAATGCCTCAAATCCTTGATTTGCCCAAGAATGATGCGAAAAATCTTTTGTTAAATCTTGTGAATAAAACTTAACATTGTCTAAATCATTACGTTGTGCATTCTCTGCACCACGCTGCACCATTTGCTCTGAACCCTCTACAGCAACCACCTTTCCTGTTGCACCTACACAACGTGCAAGCGGCAATGAAAAGTTGCCTAATCCACAAAACAGATCAAGCACCCGATCACCTGATTTTAAGTTAAGCAAATCACATGCCAGCTTAACCATTTGTGGATTAATTGTAGAATTGACTTGGGTAAAGTCTTGGGGATGAAAGCCAAAATTCACATCAAAATCATCTAAACGATAATGCAAACGCATTGCTGCATGCGGATCATCAACCCGATGCAAACTGTCTGGACCTTCAGGCTGCAAATACAATTGCCAGTGTTTCTGTAACGCAAACTGCTGTAACTGGTTGATATCGGCTGCAGATAGTTGTTCTGTATGCCGCACCACCAAAGCAATCTCTGGATCTCCCATCGCCAATTCTATATGACCAATATGGGCCTTGCCTGTTAGACTTTGGAGTAGCTGCTTGATTCGTGTTAACGAACCAAATGCCTGATCCAACACCATACAGCGGTCAATTGAGGTCAGTTTATTGCTATTGCGCTCACGAAAACCGACCACCAATTTGTCTTGACTGGCAATATAACGCACCCCAACACGGGCTTTGCAGCGATAATCTTCACGCTGTGAACGCAAAGGCGCTAACCATTCTTCAGGCTGAATTTGCGCAAAATGTTGCAGATGCGACTGCAACACCTGTTGTTTGAGATGAATCTGCTCATCCAACTGAATATGCTGCATGCTACAACCACCGCAACGCTGATAATGTGGACATTGTGGCGTAACCCGTAATGTCGAAGGCTCACCCAGCACTTCTAGACACTCGGCTTCTTCTAAGCGTTTGTTACTATGCGTAATTTTGGCGCGTACTGTTTCACCAGGCAATGCGCCCTCTATAAAAACTGTTTTCCCCTGCTTCTCGGCTGGATGACCCGACTGAGCTGTGTAGTGTGCAATCCCGCGCCCTTCATGTGACAACGATTCCACCTGAAAGCAATATTCAGCCTGCTGCGTGGTACGGTTTTTACTGCGATGTTTCATATCAGTCTAAATATCGGAAGATGGGGAAGATTGAAAAGGCATCACGGATTCATTTGAAGGCGTGGTGACACTTTGTTCAGGAAAATCTGTACGGGTAAATTCAGTTTGCTGCGAACTGTGCTGCCACACGCTTAAAAAGTCTGCATGCTGCGGCTGAGTATGCAAATATTGAATGGTATGCTGTACCCATAAAGTATGCTCTTCAAGCAGCAATTGCCCTTTGAGCAGCAGCCAACGCAAATAAATCAACCAAGTATTTAAGACATCGCCTTCACAATAACGCGTCAGCCTTGACCATTCGCCGCTTTGCATAAATGCAGGAACATGATAGCCCGCATCTACACGTTTACCCGGAAAACCTAGCAAATACGCAATGTCATCCAACTTTTGAAAATGACGACCATTAAACATTGCCATCACATCCATTAAATCGACATGACGCTGATGGTAACGGTTTTGATAATTGTTATAGCGCTTTTGCTGATCAATCTCGCCCTGATCAAATAAACTTGGTGCAGACAGCCCGTGATACATGGCGCGGAATAAAATCACTGGCAAGTCAAACTGCGAACCGTTCCAACTGACCAAAGTCGGATGACGCTTATCAAAAATAGACAAAAACTTTTTCAGCATTGTCGCTTCGCTGTCATGTTCACGGCTAAAGGAAAACAGCTTCATGCCGTGTTCATCAATCCACAAGCCTGAAATACACACAATTTCATGCAAAGGCAAACGCTGAAAATCGGTTCCTGCCTCTTGGCGACGCAACTTCATTAATGCTTGTTCAAGCTCTGCTTCGGGTAAATCGAGTTGATATAAATGCGCGCCTGACTTCAAATCGGTAACGGTTTCTATATCGAAAATCAGCACAGGTAAACGCATAAAATCTTACTCAATGGGTGATAGAAAAATGAATATCACAATTCAGTATCTTGAACAGAGAACAAACCTGTCGATAAATAACGATCACCACGGTCACAAACAATACAAACAATCACTGCATCTGGATTTTCTTCGGCAATTTTTAAAGCTGCCCATACCGCACCGCCCGATGATGTGCCTGCGCTGATGCCTTCTTTTTGCGCCAGTTTACGCATGGTTTTTTCCGCTTCAATTTGCGGAATATCAATAATACGATCAACACGACTACGGTCAAAAATGGTTGGTAAATATGCTTCAGGCCAACGGCGAATCCCTGCAATACTTGAACCATCTGAAGGTTGTAAACCAATAATTTGAATCTCTGGATTTTGTTCTTTTAAGTATTTAGACACCCCCATAATGGTGCCTGTTGTGCCCATAGAGCTGACAAAGTGGGTAATTTTACCGCCCGTTTGCTGCCAAATTTCAGGCCCTGTGGTCAGGTAATGTGCTTCAACATTATCTGGGTTACCAAATTGGTTCAGCACCAAGCCTTTGCCTTCGCGTTGCATTTGCAAAGCCAAATCGCGCGCGCCTTCCATGCCTTGTGCTTTAGTCACTTCAATCAATTCTGCACCATAGGCACGCATGGCATCTTTACGTTCTTGGCTCATATTGTCAGGCATGATCAGCTGCATTTTATAGCCACGCATAGCTGCAACCATCGCCAAAGCAATGCCGGTATTGCCACTGGTTGCCTCAATTAAAGTATCGCCCGGTTGAATTTCACCGCGTTTTTCTGCCTGCATAATCATGTTGTAGGCAGGACGATCTTTAACAGAACCCGCAGGGTTATTGCCTTCCAGTTTTGCCAAAACCGTTGCCTGCGTATGACTTGCCAAACGCTGCAAACGCACCAATGGGGTTTTGCCCACATAATGATCTAACAAAAATTCATCACTTTGGAAATCTGATTGGGTATCAAGCATGGTCTGCACCAATATCAAGGTGGGCTTATTGTATGAAAATTTGCACCTTCCTGCACGTTTTTCACAGGCTTTTTATCAAAACAGCAATAGTCTGCCGACAATTTATGCATCACTTACTGCCTACACAATTCTAGGCAAGATGAACACAATTTCAGATTGTCTTTTGCGGGATGGATGCAAAAAAATGCACACCGATTGATTGCGAGATGCAGCTGAACCACTCGCACCAAACAGATGAAAACACAGTCGGGAGAAATAAAGCATGCTAAACTGCCAAACATAGGGATTGAACTGCGTTAACCATGTCAAATATCAATAAAAAGTTATTTAAGCGCTTACATTTAAATCATGCTTATGGACAGCTGATTGCACTTATTTTTGTGCCAATTATGGTTTTGGCATGCGTCGGCACGATGTTGGTTTTATCTGAAACCTCGAATGCCGCAAAAGCACAGCAGCGGCAAATGGCAATTGCGATTTTGACCCGTTTTGAGTTGCCATCTGAAGCAGCTTTGCATCAACTGGCTAGCTTTCCGTGGAAGTACGAAGAAGCACGTACTTTTATGCAAAATATGATGAACGAAAAGCACTTGATTCGTACTGCACTGATTGATGCTTCAGGTACGCGCCGTTTAAGCATGGGTTTTCAAGACCAAGCCGAATGGCCCAAATTCCCTAAAAATGCCGATTTTTTTGGCCCAATTCTGTATAAAAATAATCATGTGTATGGCATGCAAATTCAGCAAGACATCAACCGTCCTGCATGGTTGCTGATTGAACTGGACAATCAGCCATTACAAATTGCCCGTTATCGGGTCATGATTGTATTAATTGCCACAGGCTTGCTGACCCTGTTGTTGTTATTGCTGTGTCTGAATTTCTATTCACGACGCTGGATTGCACCCATGTATGAAATCCGCATGCAGCTACAACGCCTGAATGCCGATACGCTCGATCAACACATGGTCATTAACAGCACTGGCGAATTACGCTTATTGCAGCGGGATATTGCCAATGTGGTAAAACGCCTGCATTTCAGCTTTTTAGAACTCAAAGAACATACCGAACAAACCGAAGATGACTTGCGCCGCACCCTCGATACTTTGGAAGTGCAAAACATCACTTATCGTCAGGCACGTGACCAAGCGATTTCTGCCAACCAGTCTAAATCGGTATTTTTAGCTAACATCAGCCACGAACTCAGAACACCGTTAAACAGTATTGATGGCTTTATTCACCTGTTATTGCGTCAGGAAAATCTGAGCAATGAGCAGAATTTGTATTTACAGACTATTCGTAAATCATCGGCGCATCTTTTAGCACTCATTAATGACGTATTGGATTTTTCTAAAATTGATGCAGGCAAACTGGAGCTGGATACCGCACCCTTTGATTTAGAAGAAGCCATTTTTGATGTAATGGATATGCTCTCGCCTTTGGCTGCGCAAAAGCACATCAACATGGCCTTTTATTTTGCCGATAACGTGCCGCAATATGTGCTGGGCGATGCTTTACGTTTCAAGCAAATTTTGACCAATTTAATTTCCAATGCGATTAAATTCACCCCCGATGGTGAAATTATTGTACGGGCACGGGTAGAACATGACGATATTGGACAATGCCTGATTCACTTTAGCGTCCAAGACAGCGGCATTGGTTTAAGCGGCACAGACCGTAAAAAATTGTTTGAGTCTTTCTCTCAAGGTGATACTTCGGTCACGCGTCAATTTGGTGGTACAGGTTTAGGTTTGGCCATTTCCAAACAGTTGGTGCATTTGATGCAAGGTCAAATTGGCTTTGAAGACAATCAGGAACGCGCCCCAACCGAAAAAGGCTCGACCTTCTGGTTTACTGCCATGTTTGCGGTAGATGAAGCGCATGCACAGCAGCATCCAAACTTTAAAGAGATTCAGGTGGTGTCGTATTTGGCGCACCCTGCCACAGCGAATGTCTTGCGTCATTATCTTGAAAATTATGCGGTGCGACATATTGAAGCCGCTTCAATTTTAGATTTATTTAGCCGCTTAAAAGATGTATCCGACCTGCAAGACAATACTTGGTTGATTGTTGATCATAGTGGCGACACCGAAGCTTTATTAAAAGAAATTCGTACCCGTTATCAAGGTAACTTGGCAGTGTATGGCTATCAAATGGCGCTAGACCCAAGTCTGTTAAATGAATATCGAGCGCGGGCTTTGTATCAACCACTCAGTCGTTCCGCCTTAATTGACTTACTTAACAATGAAAACAGTTTTGATGAACAGGATTCTGCATCATTTGATGGTAAAGGCCTGCACATTTTAGCGGTGGATGACCATCTACCAAACCTGATTGTACTCGAAGCCTTGTTAGGCGAACTGAATGTGACCACCACCAAAGCGCAAAGCGGTCAGGAAGCGTTGGGAATTTTGCAGCAACGTATTGAGCAGGGACAGCAACCATTTGACCTGATCTTTATGGATATTCAAATGCCTGTGATGTCGGGGGTAGATACCACTCGTGCGATTCGTTCTTTAGAATCAACTTTGGAAAATCACAAACGCTTGCCTATTATTGCTCTCACCGCGCATGCACTTGCCGATGAAAAGCAAAAATTACTCAAAGTCGGTATGGATGACTATGTCACCAAACCGATTCAGATTGAACAAATCATCCAAATTTTAACCCATTGGACCACGCAAAGTTTTAATAAGCCACCTGCAGTCGATAAAGCCATTGTGATTGAAGCGCTAGATCCACAGGTGTTGGATTGGCAACAAAGCCTAATGCTGGCAGCCAACAAAGAAGACCTTGCAGTGGATTTACTGAAAATGCTAGTGGATAGCTTTGCCACAGAATTACATGAAATTGAACAGCTGATTGAACTGGAAGATTTCCCACAACTCGAGCATGTGTTGCATCGTCTGTATGGTGCGACCCGCTATGTTGGCACACCGAACCTGCAAGAAGTAACAGGCTCATTTGAACAGTTTGTTTCGACCTTACGTAAAGAACGTCGTAAAGCCGATGATCTGTTTGTGCAAGAGGTCTTAAACCGTTATCAGGAATTACAAACCTGTATACAGCAAGTTGAACATGCGGCAGAACACATTTTTACCAAACACAATGCGGTGAGTTAGCCAACATCAAAGTGACATTCACCGCGAACGCCTCAACGAGAAGATACAGTTTGTAAGCACGACTCACCCAGCACTATTCACAAAAAAAAGTCACGTAATCAAAGGCAAGGTCGCAAGGCTTTGCCGTGACTCTGCTGTCATTTATCGCACTGCTGCCCATGTTATGCTTTGCCCAGTAAAAACAAGAGCTCACATCATGACCTTACTTCGTATCGAAAAAAATAATGGCATCGCCACAGTTTCCCTGAACCGCCCAGACAAACGCAATGCCATGAGTTTTGCCCTACTCAAAGAATTGGTGCGGACTGCCGAAAAACTTAAAAAAGACCGCAGCTTACGTTGTGTGATTTTAACAGGCGAAGCAAAGGTATTTAGTGCAGGCATTGACTTGGCCGACCTCAACAATCCACAAAACCGTGCATTTGCGGCTTGGGAGTTAATTAAGCCGGGGCAAAGCCTGTTTCAAAAAGCATTTCTCGTTTGGCAACAATTGCCTGTACCTGTAATTGCTGCAATTGAAGGCTATTGTTTTGGCGCAGGGATGCAATTGGCTTTGGCTACAGATATTCGTATCGCGCATCCTGACACGCAAATGTCGATTATGGAAAGCCGTTGGGGCTTAGTGCCTGATATGGGGCTAAGCCGTTCATTAAAAGGTTTAATTGGTTTAGACCTTGCCAAAGAACTGACCTTAACTGCACGTATTTTTGATGCCAACTATGCCAAAGAAATTGGTTTGGTCACGCATTTAGATGCAACCCCCTTACAAAAAGCACAAGCCCTTGCTGAAGAAATTGCACAACGCTCCCCAGATGCATTGGCTGCAGCCAAACAAGTGCTGGATGCTATGGAACATGCGCCAAATAAATCTTTACGTTTAGAAAAAATTTGGCAATTAAAATTATTGCTGGGTAAAAATAGCCAACTGGCACGTAAAAAGGACAAGAACCCTGAAGTGACCTTTGCACCGCGTCAGTTTTGATTCAGTTCAAACACAACAGACTTTGACCAAAGGCTAAATTGACATTTCAAGCCAGACTTGTACTGTAGGCAAAAACGGAGAATCAGCGCTATGCATTTTGATCGTGACACAAAAATCGCTTTTTTAGGTATGGGACTTATGGGGACGCGCATGGCAACCCGCTTAGTTCAGGCAGGTTTTGAGGTCGCGGTGTGGAATCGTAGCCCTGCGGCTTGCGAATCTGTGCTCAGTCTAGGGGCAAAGTCGCTGCAATTGAGCGAGATCGGACAATATCCAGTGATCTTGAGTTGCCTTGCCGATGATCATGCCGTCCAAGCTGTATTAGATCAAATTGAGCCATTTTTGACTGCTCAACAAGTTATTGTCGATTTTTCCAGTTTGTCTGTAGATCAAACCCAAAAGCTAGCGCAGCAAGCCAGCCTCAAACAGGTCACATGGATTGACTCACCTGTATCGGGAGGCACTGCGGGAGCCGAACAAGGTAGTTTGGTGATTTTTGCAGGGGGTGATGCAAACACCATCGAAAAATTAAGCCCGATTTATCATGTGCTGTCACAACGTGTAACCCGTATGGGTGAAACAGGCACAGGACAAGCCACTAAAATCTGCAACCAACTGATTGTTGCTGCCAACAGCACCCTAATTGCCGAAGCTGTTGCCTTAGCAGGACAGGCAGGCGTAGACACCCGTTTACTTGCACCTGCTTTGGCGGGTGGTTTTGCCGACTCGAAACCGTTTCAGATTTTAACTCCACGTATGGCAACTCACAGTTTTGAGCCTGTGCAATGGAAAGTCCAAACCCTGTCTAAAGATTTAAACAATGCCTTACAACTGGCAGCGCAATTTCAGTTACAGATTCCTGTGGCAGAAAAAGCCCTTTCACAACTGCAAGCCCATCAAGCCAAAGGTTTTGCAGAAGCAGATTTAGCCACCATTATTCATCAGGTCGAAGCTTAATCGGCTTGATTCCTGATCCAACCTTTGCCTGCAAGGAGCACCTGCATGTCTAAACTGGCGGTTAATCTGTCGATGATTTTTACCGAAGTGCCTTTAATTGAACGCTTTGCCCTTGCACGCGAACATGGTTTTCAGCATGTTGAAATTCAATTTCCCTATGAGCTGAGTATTGAGCAGATTCAAACCCAACTCACACTCCACCAACTCAGCCTGTGTTTAATCAATGTCCCTGCGGGTGACCTCATGCAAGGCGGCAATGGTTTGGCGGGCGTACCCGGAAAAGAGATTGAATTTCATCATGCCTTAGAGTTAGCCATCCGCTATGCCACGGCATTAAATGTCCCTAGCGTCAATATTTTGGCAGGCAAACAACCTGTCGATGCCGATTTACTGCCTTGCTTAAACACACTGGCAGAAAACCTAAAACTGGCCTGCTCGATGCTCACTCAACATCATATTCAGCCTGTCTTTGAAATGATTAATGGCACCGACATGCCACGCTTTTTAGTACAAAATATTGCGCAAGCTCAAGAGATGCTAGAAGCAGTCAAACATCCTGCTCTTAAAATGCAATACGACTGTTATCACATGGCGATGATGGGTGAAGATGTGCTGAGCGCATTGCAAGAAAACATTCAGGATATTGGTCATATCCAGTTTGCCGACAATCCAGGACGCCATGAACCCGATTCAGGCGAGCTAGACTATACTACTATTTTCAAATGGTTACAGCACAGTGCTTATTCAGGCTATATCGCTGCAGAATACCGCCCAAGTCTGGCGTCAAATCAATCATTTGCATGGAAAGACAAATACTTTCCCTCAAATCAAAGTGGTTAAAATTAAACCGATTTGAAATTTCAGGCTAAAACAGCTATATTAGACGATGAATAATTTTAGGAAATTATACACCCCATGAATTTAGAACCATCGCCCGGCGCTTCTAATTCTCACGATCTTGCAATGAATACCCAAAAGCATGACGTACAAACTTGTCTTAAAGTTGTACATGAAGCTCTCCTTGATGTAAAAGCCAAAGAAATTGTTGAACTTGATGTCAGCAGCATCAGCAATGTTTCAGATGCCATTGTGATTGCTAGCGGTACATCAACTCGCCACGTAAAATCTCTTGCCGACAATGTTGCCGAAGAAGCGCGCAAAGCAGGCTTCCGCCCAATTGGTATTGAAGGTGAACGTGATGCAGAATGGATCTTGGTCGATCTTGGTATGGTAGTGGTTCACATCATGCTACCAACAGCGCGTAAATTCTACGACCTAGAAAGCTTATGGCGCACTACGCCTGAGTCTGTTGCTTAATACAACAGCTCACTTGAGCAGCCTTAAAGATACACAAAAAGCGACTTTCAAATAAGTCGCTTTTTTAATGCGGATCTTTTGAAGTTTAGATCTCTAATCGTTTTTATATCGTATTAACCTACCCTAACCAAATTCCCTATCTCGACTGACCACTTTACATCAGCCATAAAAAACCGCCCGAAGGCGGTTTCATCTCTAGGAACAGTGTCTTAGTGACCTGTACCGTTGATTGATTTAGTCATATCTTCCACAACTTTCTTGGCATCACCAAAAATCATCATGGTCTTGTCGTTATAGAACAAGTCGTTGTCTAGACCCGCATAACCTGTTGCCATTGAGCGCTTGATGACCATAATGGTACGTGCTTTATGCGCTTCAAGAATTGGCATGCCGTAAATTGGCGAGTTTGGATCGTCTTTTGCCGCAGGGTTAACTACGTCATTTGCACCAATCACCAACACCACATCTGTTGCAGGGAAATCTGAGTTGATTTCGTCCATTTCTAAGATGTCTTCATACGGTACGTCTGCTTCTGCAAGTAATACGTTCATGTGACCCGGCATACGACCTGCCACTGGGTGAATCGCAAAACGAACAGTTACACCTTGCTCTTTTAACAAGTTGGCCAATTCTTTGACCGCATTCTGTGCACGACCTTGCGCCATACCATAGCCCGGTACAATTACTACGCTGTCTGCATTTGACATCAAGAAGCCAGCATCATCAGCAGAACCTGAACGGTAGTTACGTTGCACTTGCGCACCCGCTGCTGCCGTTGGTGCTGCTGCACCACCCATCGCACCACCAAACAATACGTTGATGATTGAACGGTTCATGGCTTTACACATGATGTAAGACAGAATCGCACCTGAAGAACCGACCAATGAGCCTGCAACAATCAGCATGTTGTTTTCAAGTGTGAAACCAATACCTGCTGCCGCCCAACCTGAGAACGAGTTCAACAATGACACCACAACTGGCATGTCACCACCACCCACTGGTGCAATCCATACCCAACCGAATGCCAATGCTAAACCTGTCATTGCCCAGAATGAAGTCATGTTGCCGCTCAGGAAGAAGTGAATCCCAAAACCGAGCATAGCAAGGAAAATTAACGCCTGAACAGGTTTTACCCATGCACCCGAAATAGTTTTTGCCCATTTCTTCGCCGCCAATTTACCGTATGCAAAAACAGATGCAGTAAAGGTAATCGCCCCCACGAAACAGCCCACAAACAATTCAAATAAATGAACTTTGCTCATTTCATGGAAAGTAATGCCATTTGCAGCCAACAAGTCTGGACCAAGTTCGATTAACTTGTTGTTATGAATAATCGCAGCAATCGCAATTAAAACTGCAGCCAAACCGACTAAAGAGTGCATTAACGCTACAGTTTCAGGCATTTGAGTCATTGGCACCGTACGTGCGCGGGCAATACCCACCACCGCACCTGCTGCCATAGCTGCCAGAATCATCCACACAACTGGATTGTCTGCCACAAAGAATGTAGTCAAGACTGCAATCGCCATTGCGATCATGCCGTAACGGTTGCCCGCAATCGCAGTTTTAGGCCCAGACAAACCACGTAAAGTTAAGATAAAGAGCACAGCCCCGATTAAATAGAACCAGTCTGCATATTCACGAATAAATTCCATGCATTAGCCCTCTTTTTTCTTTGCTTTTGGTTTGAACATTTCCAGCATACGTGCAGTCACTGCAAAACCACCGAAAATATTGATGCTTGCCAAGAACACAGCAATCGCACCCAGTACACTCACCACATTAATGGTTTGGAAATCGACACTGCCTTCTACACCCATGATTGGTAGACCAACAGTTTGAATCATCGCACCGACAATAATGATTGAAGAAAGTGCATTGGTTACTGCCATTAATGGCGTATGTAACGCAGGTGTTACCCCCCACACCACGTAGTAACCTACGAAGATGGCAAGGACAAAAATCGTAATTGTTTCAACCATGAGAATTCTCCTTAACCACGCTTTAACAGCACTTGACCGTTATGAGTGACCAGCAACGCTTTCTGAATTTCTTCTTCAGGATTCAATGCGAAGTTCTTGTCGTTATCAAATAATGTTTCAACAAAATTCAACACATTACGCGCATATAGTGCAGATGCTTCTGTCGATACAGTCGATGGAATGTTTGGAATACCCAAAATTTTCACACCATTGGCAGTCACTACAGTTTCACCGCATTGTGAACCTTCGACGTTACCGCCCGTTTCGACTGCCATATCTAAAATCACAGAACCCGGCTTCATTTTTGCCACAGTTTCCGCTTTGATTAAACGCGGTGCATCACGACCCGGCAATAACGCAGTGGTAATCACGATATCCGCATTAGAAACGGCTTTATCGACAATCACTGCTTGGTCTTTAATGTATTGTTCACCAGGCATCCAGCCATAACCATTTTTGGCAGCATCGGCAGCTTTTTGTTGTTCTTCTTCAGACATTGGTACGTCTAACCACTTACCACCCAAAGATTCCACCTGATCTTTTGCCGTTGGACGCAAGTCAGTTGCTTCGACTACAGCACCTAAACGCTTCGCTGTTGCAATGGCTTGCAAACCAGCAACACCCACACCCATGATCACAACACGCGCAGGTTTTACAGTACCCGCTGCCGTCATTAACATTGGGAACATGCGTTGATATTCTGCTGCAGCCAACAACACAGATTTATAACCTGCCAAGTTGGCTTGTGATGACAACACGTCCATATTTTGCGCACGCGACAAGGTACGTGGCAAAAGCTCTAAAGCAAATGCAGACACCTGAGCCGCAGCAAATTGGTCTAATTCAGTATTGCGGTAAGGATCAAACATCGCCACCACAGTGCTGTTCGGTGCAAGTTTTTGAATTTCTTCACCCTTTGGGGCACGAACTTTCAAAATCATTTGGCTACCGCGATAAGCATCATCTGTCATGGTCGCGCCTACTTGTTCATAAGCGCTGTCGATATAAGCGGCTTTTACGCCTGCACCACGTTCAATGACTACGCTATGACCCGCGCTAATCAACTTCTTTACTGTTTCTGGCGTCGCAGCGACACGATTTTCACCGACAACAGTTTCGGTTGGAATTCCGATCTGCATGAGCGTTCCTCAAGCTAGTTTTTCTTAAGTCAACATCGTGGATAACGATGCTTTCCCCTCAGGATAAGTTTTGTTGAATTTTTGGATTCTAATGCAACATTTTTAAATTACCACCCAATATTTATTTAATAAATACCCATATTTTGAACTGATGATTCATAAAAATATTGTTGCGAGATATAATTGATAAGTTTTGCTTCTTGAATATAAGTCTAATTATTCAGCAAAACTTCGATTTGAAGTGTCTAAAAGAAAAAAAGCGATGCTTTGAGCTTGCAGTTGACCACATTTAAATGAATTAAGCATTGATCATTCTGACACGCATTTCACTTAATTGGGAAAATCCGACTTAGCGCTAAAAGATTGCATATCTATACATTTAAGCGCTAAAAGCAAAAACTTAAACACCAAATTGACTTTTTTGACAATTTTTACACCGCACAACAAGGTTCAATTTAGAAGTGTTTTGCGCATCTGAAAACCTTAGAAAAACCTACCTTTGCCTTATGAGTAAAATAGAATATTTGAAACAGTAAAACTTTTAAAAGAAGCTTGAATTTATTCAACTCAGGTCTAAGTTAAGTGCTGCTATTTTTTTCATTTTTTTTGTGCGTCATTTAGTCTGATGATGGATTTTCTCTGTTTTGCAACATTTTTAGCTAATTTGCACCATTATCGTGCAAAGCTCATTTACTCTACTTTTCACAAAATTTATGCCATCTCAAGCAGACCATCTGCATAAAATCGGCTATGCTTACTCAAATACAGCACACAGCTTTATTCATGCAGTCGCATCTGTCTTTATCCATCATACAACTTGTATTTGTGTGCGCGGCATGTGTCACTTTTCTTGCATCCACCTTGCTCGACAGCATTTTTCATGATCAGACTTAACGCCACACAATGGGGCTCCATCTTTGCCTTATTTGCAGCCTTTTTGTTTAGTACCAAAGCCATTTTTATTAAACAAGCTTATGCACTTTCACCGTTGGTCGATGCAACCGTACTCATGGCTTTGCGCATGGCAAGTGCCCTGCCTTTCTTCCTACTGATTTGTTGGCTCAATACCACAGTCGCAACATCTCTACACGCAATTGGCTGCTGCTGATCTTTGCAGGTTTGATGGGCTATTATTTTTCCAGTTGGTTGGATTTTTTAGGGCTGATGTTCATTAGTGCCTCATTAGAACGCATTATTCTGTTTTTATACCCAACACTCACCGTCTTGGCTTCGAGTGTGATGTATCGGCAGAAACTTAGCTGGTTGAGTCTGTTTGCAATTGCCCTGAGTTATGGCGGAACAGTGATTGTGATGTTACAGGAACAGAGCAATACTCCGCATGACACGTATTTTTGGTTAGGCAGTAGTTTAGTGTTCGCCAGTGCAGTGTGTTTTGCAGGCTATTTATTGCTGACCAAAAGCCTGATTCAGCATTTTGGCTCTTGGAATTTTACAGGTCTGGCTTTAAGTATTGCCTGCATCGGTACGCTTACGCATTACAGTTTGGTCACACCGAATCCACTGGGACTGGTGCAACAACTGCCTGTAGAAGTGCTAGGCTATGGTATTGCTTTAGGGATATTTGTCACAGTCTTGCCCACCTTACTCATGGCGCACAGTATCGCCCGTTTAGGTGCGGCACAATCGGCCATGATTGCTTCAATTGGCCCCATCTTGACGATTTTATTGGCCACAGCATTTTTAGGTGAACATCTAAATGGCATACAATGGTTCGGCTGCATGCTCAATATTGTAGGCGTGATGATGATCACCTTGTCCAAAAACAAGTTCTCTCATTAAGTTAAAGGCGACATCCTGCCACTAATGAAGTTGAATATTGGATTCAATCTTTGAGCTACTGCAACCCCGTTTTACCATTGACCTTAGGATAATTATGAACACTGCACCCGACATCAGCCAAGATAAAATCCTGCTCTGGTTGATGGCGATTGCCTGTGGTCTATGCGCGGGGGCGAATTATTATTGCCAACCGCTGATTTACTCGATTCATCAATCTTTCCAAATTCCGCAATCCCAAGTGGCATTGACAGTGACTTTTGCACAAGTGTCTTATGCTCTGGGTTTATTATTCATTGTGCCCATGGGCGATATTGTCAATAAAACCAAATTCATTCCCTTATTGATGTTTTTGGCCTCGATTGGCTTATTTTTATGTGCCTTTTCCAGCAATTTAAGCATGCTATGGATTGGCACGATTATCACAGGGCTGTTTTCAGTTGCAGCATAAGTCTTAATTCCCTTTGCCACCATGACCGTAAAACCTGAAAAAATGGGTGAAGTGGTCGGTTTATTGATGAGTGGTTTATTGGTCGGTATTTTACTTTCGACCAGTTTGGCAGGTTTGCTGTCCAACTTATTCCATTGGAAAGTGATTTACCTGATTAGTGGCGTGCTGATGCTATGCATTGCCGCAGTCCTCAAAGCGCGCTTGCCGTTTATCTCAACCAGCAAACTCAGCTATTTGGCCGTATTTCAGTCTATGGGCAAACTCATTTTAGAAGAACGTCGTTTGGTCTATCGTGCCTTACTCGGTGCGTTTGCTTTTGCAGCGATGAGCGTATTGTTTTCCACCATTGCAGTATTACTTAAATCTAGTTTTGGCTTAGCTGACTTTATGGTGGGCATTGTGGCAATGGTGGGTGTATTCGGTGCTCTTTCAACCAAACACGTGGGGAAAATTGCAGATCGTGGCTATGTTACAGCGCTGACGTGGGGGGGGTTGGCGTTATTGGCAATTAGCTGGGGCTTTCTATACAACGGACAATTTAGCTTATGGAGTTATATTCTTGGTTTTGGCTTAATTAACCTTGGGCTTGCTACCGTACACAGCAGCAACCAAAACGTGATTTTTCGCTTACGCCCCGATGCCAAATCGCGGATTAACTCAATTTATATGACCAGTTATTTTACTGGCGGTGCTTGTGGTTCTGCTTTGGGGATCTATGCTTGGCAACACGGTGGATGGTTGTGGAGTTGCCTAGTTGGTTTGTGTTTTGTTGCCGCCGCAATGAGCTTTGCCCTGCTCGACTGGCAACATCAACGTCAACACACCGCCATGCCTTAAACGCTGCGATTACAATCAAGCAAGTCGCTTAAGACATTTGCATCACAGGATAAAATGGCTGACTCAACTCCACATTTTCTAAATTTTCCAATAAGATTTGGATAAAACACGGCATCAACGCACACAGTAAAGTATTGGCATGGCTGAGTTGTTTGCGGTTGATTGCACTGTTATAAGTTGCACCACCTTGTAAAAGTTGCTGCTGTAACGTCAATAAGCGCTTAAACAAACATGCCAAAATTGTAGCTGAATCATGGATGTGCAATGCCTGCATAATCTGCTGTTTCTCTGCTTCATAATCTGCACGCCATTCAGCTTCAGTCATTTTTTGATTACGCCAATCCCAAAAACTTTGATACAAATAAGGATTGGTCAGCAATACCTCTAAACTTTGTGGATATTTTTCCCAAATGATTCTCGCCATGCGCTGATCGACATCTTTTTGATACATGCGCTGCACAAATTGCTGCAAAGTCTGTTGTGTATGCTCTGCCGTCTGACCTTGCGCATACAAGGCACTCAACGCCACCCATGCTGTCATAAATTGCATATCGACATCATCATGAAACTCAATGGCTTTTTTCCACCAACTTAAACTGCGCTGCATGCGTAAATTAAATGCCGTTGAAAATTCATTTTTCTTAGTGCGATAAATTTCTTCTAATACCAACATTTTATTTTCCCTCTTATGCTGCGTTATCCTATCTTTTCAACATACTAAAAAACGGCTACGCATACAAATACTGAGCAGTTCCGCTTTAGCATCTACGGTTGCGCTGCTTTGTTCATAGCGAACAAAGCAAAGTTAATGCCAATGGATGTGGGTTGGGGATACTGTCGATTTTCACTTAAACCCCGTATAATGCGCGGTCTTGTGCTTTTGTTTTTCAATTCAGGTGGGTTATGACACGTGCCATCCAAACTTTACAACCTCGCATTTCGGTTGCCCCGATGATGGACTGGACTACCCGCGATTACCGTTTTTTTGCACGTTTATTTAACCCCAATATCATTCTGTATACTGAAATGGTAACCACTGGCGCAATTTTATTTGGTGATGCCAAGCGCCATTTAGATTACAGCAAAGAAGAACATCCTATTGTCTTGCAGTTGGGCGGTTCAAATCCGAAAGACCTTGCGACCTGCAGTAAAATGGCACAAGACTGGGGTTATGATGAAATCAACCTGAATGTTGGCTGCCCAAGTGATCGAGTACAAAACAATAAAATTGGTGCGTGTTTAATGGCAGAACCAGACTTGGTTGCAGAGTGTATTGCCGCCATGCGTCAATCGGTTGATATTCCTGTGACCGTAAAACATCGCATCGGGATTGATGACATGCACTCTTATGCAGAGATGCTGCATTTTGTGGATACTGTGGCTCAAACAGGTTGCAATAACTTTATCGTGCATGCCCGAATTGCCTTATTACAAGGTTTATCGCCTAAAGAAAACCGCGAAGTTCCGCCTCTGCGTTATGAGGATGTGTATCGCCTAAAACAAGACCGCCCCGAATTGTTAATTGAAATTAATGGTGGAATTAAAACGTTTGCCGAAACCCAACAACACCTCAAGCATGTCGATGGGGTGATGATTGGTCGTGAAGCCTATCACAACCCTTATTTACTGGCAGAGCTTGGGCAATTATGGGGGCTAGAATTACCTGACCGTTTTGAAATTATGCAGCGCATGTTGCCGTATATTGAACAACGTCTACAACAAGGTGCACCACTTTCTGTCATTACCCGCCATATTTTAGGTTTATTCCAAAACCTGCCAGGTGCACGTAAATGGCGTCAGGCACTAAGTGGCGGCAATGCCAAAACATTTGCAGATGTAGAGCAAGCATTGGTCAATATTCAAGCAGCAATGCAGCGTACGGAAGACTATTCAAAAGAGCAGCAGCTACAACGACCTACTGAATAAAGTCATTGGCGATGTGCAAAATCAAAGAACTTTTTTATAAGCCATGCCTCGCATGGCTTTGATTTATGTATTTTTAGCCTGTAAGGCATCTAACTTTTTCAACACTTCTGCCACAGCTACCATCGCAAAACTGGACGTGACCACCACCGCCGAACCATAGCCGCCACAGCGCAAGCCTGCGCTTGGGCATACATCGGCACTAGAAAATGGATTGTCGATGGAATACACACAGGTAATCCCAAACTTTTCTTTTGGCTTTTTACAAATACCTTTGCTGCGTAATTGGGCGCGCAATTTGGCCAACATTGGGTCTTGTTCGGTTTTAGATAAATCTGCCACTCGAATTTTCAACGGATCAAGTTTGCCACCTGCACCACCCGAAACAATCAGTGGAATCTTGTTAAAACGACAATGCAGCATCAACGCTAGTTTAGCTTTTACGTCATCAATGCAATCTAAAATCAAATCAGGTGCAGTCGCCAATAACGCTTTGACGTTATCTGGACTGAGGTAATCATCGACCAAATTAATTTTGATACGTGGATTAATAGAACGGCAACGCTCTGCCATGACATTAATTTTTTCATGCCCCAAGGTTGAGCTCATGGCAGGCAATTGACGGTTAATGTTAGATGCTGCGACCACATCCATATCCACCAATGTCAGCTCGCCGATACCCGTACGTGCCAACGCCTCAACCGCCCAAGAGCCGACACCGCCAATTCCTATCACCATGACATGACTTTGGGCATAATGCTGAAAAGCACTGTCGCCATAAATTTTGGCCACACCTGCAAAACGGCGTTCATATTCATCATCTTGAAGAAGATCTGTCATGCTGCAATCAAATTTAATTTCAAAGTGTGGGCATTTTACTGCGTTTCGCAGACTTCGTGTTGTTTCATCTAAAGTTTAGGCAGGTCTAATACTTGAACACTATTCTGCCAAAGCTGTGCGGCTAAAGTTTGCGGTGAAATATCTAAACAATCCGCTAAACCTTCAAGCACATAAATCAGGTTCGCAGGGGTATTTCGGGTTCGTGATTGAGTATCTGTCTGACAACATAAAGGCGTCATATCGGGGCAGTCGGTTTCCAAAACCAAATGTTCAGCACCAATTTCCTGCACAACACGGCGCAGTTTTTTTGCATTGGGATTGGTAATCTGCCCTGTCACACCAATTTTAAAGCCTAATTTGATCAGTGCTTTGGCTTCTTCTACCCCACCGCTAAAAGCATGTGCAATGCCACCAAACTGAAATTGTTGCTGTTTGAGTATTTTTAAGGTTTCGGCATGAGCCTTACGAATATGTAGCAGTACAGGTTTTTGTCGATGGCGTGCGATTTCCAATTGCGCGGCAAAAAAATCTTGCTGCTTTTGAAACGCTTCAGGCTGTTTATGTTCAACCAAAAAAGTGTCTAAGCCAATTTCACCCACCGCGACACAATGCTGTTGTTGCAAAAACTGTTCTAAATCTTGTAAATGTTGGTCTTGATGTTGTTCGATATAAAAAGGATGCAAGCCTGGTGCAAGATGACTTTGTGGCACATGCTCAAGTTGGTTTAAAAACTGTTGTGTAGAGATTAAATCTTGAAAACGTGATTGTACAAAGCCAATCAGTACCAAATGTTCTACGCCTGCTGCCTTGGCCGCATACGCCAATTGCTCCCGATCTGAGTCAAAATCAGGTACATCAAAATGGGTATGCGTATCAAACAGCGCAATGCTCATATTAAGATTTCGCTTTGGTTGTGTTTACTGCACTGGCTTCGGCAGATTTTGCGGTTGCTTCAGAGGCTGCTTCTGTTACAGGCAAATACGCAGCTTTTAAAATCCCCTGCAGTTCTGCATACGGAATGGTTAAACGCGGTAAACCAACGACATAAGGGCCTATTTCATATTCTGCGTATTGCAGAATTAAACCCTGTTGACCTAAATAGTAATTTTCCGACAGCTTAAATTTCCACGCTTGTTCATATTCTTGCACATTGGTGGAAAGTTCAGATGCGATGACCCATTGTTTAAACGCTTCGTAGGCTTTGCGCTCCAATTGTGGACGCTGCTTCTCTAACAGAATGTCATTTAACAATACTAATTTTTTCTGTTCTAAATCAAAATTATAGTATTGCTGTGCCGATGCACCATGCGCTCCTCCCAAATAACTACTGCTATTCAGTACCACGGTTGCCAAAGGCTGATCTGCATTCAAAATTTTAGGCTTAATCATCAAACTGATTTTATGATTTGAGCTTAAAGCTTTCAGTTCCTGATCAAGTACCAAAAAGCTTTGCACATAAGGCACAGTTTGTTTTTCTAATTTTTGCGCCAAAGTTTCCACTTGTGCAATGGCTGCTGCAGTGGGGTTGCTGGCAGGTGCATCTGCAGCACTGGCTGCTGTATTTTCACTGGCTGCATTCTCAACTGCTATAGCCTCAGAAGCCGCCTGCTGTGGTGCAATTTCTAAAATTTGTGCCAATTCTTGAATAATTTTCTGATCAATAAAATGGTCGATAAAGGCCTGATTACTATTCAAACGCTCAATTGAAATTTCAGGGCAGTTATTCCCTTCACATTTAGGCAACGACAAATTCAGTTTTTCAGTATCCCCGACCAGTTTTAAGCTTTGTTGTTCCGCCTGCGTCTGCTCTGGCTCGACTGTTTCTGGTTCGGTTTTCTTTGGCTGACATGCAGTAATCCCTAGCGTTGTAATTAAAATACTGATCGCCAAAATACTTTTATTTTTCAACATGGATCCAACCTTGATTTCATCTATTTTTGCTTGTCACCGTACTCACCTACTAAAACATAGATGGATAGATGTCTGCTTTTAAAACTTGTTGTGTTTGTGCTTTGCTTAGGTAAATATCTAACTGCGTGCCATCTTTGACAATTTCATGGGTGCGATAATGCAATCCTAAGCCCTGATCATCAAAAAACCAATCTGCCTGCCCCCAGTATAATTTGGCAGGTGCTGCTTTTTGCACGTCACTGCTTTGTGTTTTGAGCCAATCCTGATAGGCCTGCTGTACAAAAGTATTCATACGGGTTTGTTGTTTGGCATCAATCACATCTAAAACAGACAAGGCTTTTTGCTGCTTCCGATCTGCCACAAAGAAATAATAGCGTTCCTTGACTTGCGTGCCTTCCTGTTTGCTATCTACCCCGACTTGCAACAAAACATATTGATTGCGTTGATATGCCATACGGGTGTACATCGCCAATTCATAAGCTTTATTTTGATCTAATTGTGCCTGCCAAGCATCGGATTTTTTCACATAGGCATCTACGGCTTGCTGCAAATTCATGTTTTGTTTTAAGCCAATTTGGTCTTGAATCACCATGGCCTGATTTTTTGCAATCCAACTGTTGAGCCATGTATCTTGGGTATTTAAAGTTTGTACTTCTAATTCAATGCAGTTTTTATTTTCACAAAATGGCAAGGCAATTTCTGCCGCCTGTTGCTTGATATTCAAATACGGTAAAACATCCGCTTGATCTTTCTGAAAAATAGACGTTTGCTCATCTGAGTTTTGATCTTGTTTAGATGAGTCACAGGCGCTAAGCAAAACCATCCCGCTCAAAATTGCACCCAGATAAACCGATTTTTGCTGCAT
The DNA here is from genome assembly GCF_013419245.1 of Acinetobacter sp. YH12095. Taxonomy (NCBI): domain Bacteria; kingdom Pseudomonadati; phylum Pseudomonadota; class Gammaproteobacteria; order Moraxellales; family Moraxellaceae; genus Acinetobacter; species Acinetobacter sp. YH12095. The sequence goes on along the minus strand of NZ_VPAL01000004.1, from coordinate 211,499 downwards.
GATTTCCCCAATTCACTTATCAAAAATAATCTTTAATCTTTTACCGCCCCCATAATAAAACAGCTTCCTAAAGAAGCTGTTTTAATTTTGAAACTTTTAGCCACGCTGAACATTCATCTACGCTACGCTGATCGCACCTGCCAGATCAAACATTAGCAACGGCTTAGTGCTCGCGCGTGTTTCTAAACTCAATGTCAGGGTAACGCTCTTGCATTAACTGTAAATTCACACGGCTTGGCGCGAGATAAGTTAAGTGACCGCCACCATCGACAGACAACTGATCGTGGGCTTTTTTCTTAAATTCGTTAAACTTTTTCTCATCGGCACAAGACACCCAGCGTACCGTGTTGATGCTGACAGGCTCGTAAATACAATCGACTTTGTATTCTTCTTTCAGGCGATAGGCGACGACTTCAAACTGTAGCACACCAACAGCACCTACGATTAAATCATTGCTGTTTTGTGGCATAAAGACTTGCGTTGCACCTTCTTCTGAAAGCTCTTTAAGGCCTTTTTGCAGCTGTTTGGACTTCAATGGGTCTTTCAAGCGTACACGACGGAACATTTCAGGTGCGAAGTGCGGAATCCCTGTAAATTGCAACTTTTCACCCGAAGTGAAGGTATCGCCAATTTGAATCGTCCCGTGGTTATGTAGACCAATAATGTCGCCCGGCCAAGCTTCTTCGAGGTGCTGACGGTCACCTGCCAAGAAGGTCAAGGCATCGCTGATACGTACATCTTTATCAATACGCACATGCTTCATTTTTAAGCCTTTTTCATACTTGCCTGAACAGATTCGCATGAAAGCAATACGGTCACGGTGCTTCGGATCCATATTGGCCTGAATTTTAAAAACAAAACCACTAAAGCCTTCTTCATTGGCTTCTACAATACGGTCTTGCGTTGGATGTGCTTTTGGCGGCGGCGCATATTCACTGAATGCATTCAATACATGATCTACACCGAAGTTACCCAAAGCCGTACCAAACAGCACTGGTGTTTGACGACCCGCTAAAAACTCTTCACGGTCTAAAGGCTCATTCGCCATTTGTACCAATTCAAGTGATTCTTCAAATGCCGCCCATGCCAATTCACCTACTTTTTCACGTAGGTCTGCATGGTTATAGCCATCACGTACTTCAATTTCAGGAATAGTTGAACCAAAACCTGATTTGTACACATAAAACTTTTCTTCGATGAGGTTAAACACCCCTGCGAAATCACGCCCTGTACCCATTGGCCAAGTGATTGGCACACACTTAATTTTGAGGACATTTTCAATTTCATCCAACAACTCTAATGGTTCACGAATTTCGCGGTCCATTTTGTTGACGAATGAAATGATGGGTGTGTCACGCATACGACACACATCCATTAATTTAATGGTACGGTCTTCGACACCTTTCGCACCATCAATCACCATCAGTGCAGAGTCCACCGCAGTTAGAGTGCGGTAAGTATCTTCAGAGAAATCTTCGTGCCCTGGGGTATCGAGCAGGTTAATCATTTTGTCTTTATACGGGAATTGCATCACCGAAGTTGTAATGGAAATACCACGTTCTTTTTCCATTTCCATCCAGTCAGATGTTGCGCCACGATCTGACTTACGGCTTTTTACCATCCCTGCAACTTGAATGGCTTGTCCCCATAACAGCAGTTTTTCTGTCATGGTGGTTTTACCAGCATCGGGGTGGGAAATAATCGCGAAAGTACGTCGCTGTGCGACCTGCGCCGCTAACTCATCTTTAAAACTCATGCAAGACACCTACTGCAACCGCAGTGTATAAGATCAAAATGATCAATATGAAAAATTGGCGTAATTGTAGCAGATTTGAATCAAATTTTATTGATTGTTGATATGTTCTAATTTATCCACAACTGAGAATATAGTTATTTTTTCAATCTATACTTTTGCTTTTGGCTTTTCGGTTTTTCTGGAATCGTACGTTCAATCAAACCTACTTCTATGGCAGGATTCATATCGTTCTTTTGGAATGTTGCGCTATGAGTTAAACCTAACAACTGCATCAACTCAGCCAAACTATATTCATCTTGTTTCATCACTGAAATTAAACGCTGGACTTGGTCGCTCACTTGTACGCTATCTTGAGCGGTAGCATGATCGCTAGCTTAAGCCGAATGTTTAAACAGCTCTTCTAAACGCTCAACATCCATTGGTAAGCCTAATAAGTAGCCCTGTAATTGCTGACAGCCTAAACGGGTTAAAATCTCAGCTTGCAATGGCGTTTCCACCCCTTCAGCGGTCACAGTTAAACCCAGTTTAATGGCTAACTGAATAATACTTTCTAAAATTAATTCTTCTTTGCTGTCCAAACACAAATCTAAAATAAAAGCACGGTCAATTTTCAACTCATCGACTGGCAATTTTTTCAAATACAAGAAACTCGAATGTCCTGTACCAAAATCATCAATCGCCAATTGAATCCCCATTTGACGCAAACGCTCAAAACTACGAATACTCGATTCAATATGATGCATTGCTGTACTTTCAGTCACTTCAATCATCAGGTGATGGGGTTGAATCTCATAGCGTTTAAACAAGTTTTCTAACGTCGAAAATAAGTGTTTATGTTCAAACTGCACTGCCGATAAATTCACAGCCACAGGAAATAACGGTGCACCCGATCTTTCCCAAATTTGAATTTGTTTAAAGGCTTCTTCTAGCGTCCAATAGCCAATTTGAATAATCAACCCCGTCTTTTCAGCCCCTTTAATAAACATATTTGGGGTAAGTAAACCATGTACGGGGTGATACCAACGAATTAAAGCTTCTACGCCACAAATTTTATGGTCAGCGGCTTTAAACTTTGGCTGATAGAACAACGCAAATTGTTGTTGTTCAACCGCTTTATATAAATCATTAATCAACTTACTTTGGCTTTTGGCCTCAAGTAACTCCAGATCATAATTAAATACCGAACTGGTGTTACGCCCCTGATATTTAGAGGTCAGCATCGCCGCATCAGCATTCATTAAAATATCTTGCAAATTGGTGCCATGCTCTGGATACATCGCAATGCCAATACTGCCTGAAATATTAATGACCTTGCCTGCAATTAAGAAACTTTGCTGAATCAGTTCTAATATTTTTTCAGAAATGAGCGTGGCTTCTGCGATATCGGTATGTTCAATCACCAAAAGAAATTCATCGCCACCAATTCTTAATAACTGGGTATTTTCGCCCAAGTGGGATTGCACACGTTTAGACAACTGAATCAGCAATTGATCGCCAACATGATGCCCAAATACGTCATTCACCGCTTTAAAGCGGTCTAAGTCGATATACAAAAATGCAATTTTAGTGTTTTTTTGCCGATGCTCAGAAAAAAGCAATTGTGCATATTCAGCTAAATATAAACGGTTGGGCAATTTGGTCAGGTTATCTTTGACTGCCTGATTGGCCAATTCACGGTTGGCTAAAGACAATTGTCTGCTTTTTTCTTCTAAGCGCAGCTCCAGCAGAGATACGCCCACCGCAGCAGCAAAAATCAGACTGGTCACTAAAATAACCACCAACAGAGCTGGCCCTTGCCCGATCTGGAAGTGCCCTGATTGAGGCAAATCTGCTGTAGAGTAAAAATGCAGTGCTTCCATGCCTATATAGTGCATGGCAACAATGCTCAGACTCATGAGCACCGCAATGAAAATTTTATATTGTGCCTGACGCCCCATTCTGCACTTGGAATGAAACATAAACCAAAAGGTAAGTATTGCACCGCCAATGGCCACTAATACAGACAGCAAAACAATGGTAGGATCATAATAACTACGGTAGCCTTCTACCTGAATTCCCATCATGCCCGTATAGTGCATGCCTGAAATACCCAACCCCATTAAAATGCCGCTCAGGATCAAACGCGCCACAGGCAAGGTCGATTGCGTGGTCAGCCAAACCGCAAACGTAGAGGCGATAAATGCAATAACAAAAGATAGGGTCGTAAAGCTAAGATCAAATTGATACGGTGCAGGTAACTGGCAGGCCAACATGCCCACAAAATGCATACTCCACACTGCCGCACCCAGCAGCAAACCACTCATGATTAATGCAATTTTTTTTAGTTGTTGTTGTACATTTTGAAAAAGCATTTGCCCAACAGACACTGCAAAATAGCAGGCCAATACTGAGATTGCTACCGAGCCAATTACCAAGCTCAGATCATAATGTACATGCATCATTAGATGTATCCATCTCTGTCATATTTTATTGTTTTTCGGCTACTCAATCTCACACTCTCTTATAAATAATAACTAAAAAGCAACCTGAACGACGGATTGATCTAGCAAAGACTGCATTGACTTAAGAGTCTAATACTATTCCGCTTTGGTCAATAGTCAAATATATAATATGTCATCATGAAATAATGGCAATTCAAAACTGCTAAAAATAGCTGTCTGACTCAAAGCTATATGCATCTTGTCACTTTACTTTTCGCTTTAGGATGAAAAAAACCAGCAACTTTTCGCTGCTGGTTCTATTTGATTAAGATTCTAACATTGTTTTAAGGTTGATTCGGCTCAGAAACACCTTTTTGTAACATGGCATAGTCTTGCAACACCTGCGCTGCTTCAATCACAAAAGCTTCTTCCTCAGGTAAAGCAGGGCGTTGTGCCGCTTTCATTTTGGCACGCGCTTCTGCCAAAGCATCAATAGATGCCTGATAGCTTTCCCAATTAGCAAATGGTTTCAAACCTGTTTCCTGACGGCGTTTGTTTTCCGCAGTCAGCGTTTGTTGCTCCAAAGCTAACAACTCTGCTCTGCGTTGTTCAATATCTAACACAATGCTTTTGCGATCTTCAGTTTGTTTGGCAATTTGCTTACGTTGTTCCAAATATTGAAATTGTGGATCAAGCGTGACACGTTGCTGTGACAATTGACCCAACTTGGTGATGTACGGCTGTACTGAACCTTCACGCTTAAATGGCGCAGTTGGAATGGTATCCCACTTCAAGGCATTTTTAGCTTTACGCTCACCAAACTCCTCATTGTAAATATCCACCAGTTTAATATCTGGAATCACACCTTTGTTTTGGGTACTTCCACCTGTAATACGGTAGAACTTACGTTGAGTTAAGGTCGCCTGCCCATAAGCTAAGGTGTCGAGTTGTACCTGCGCTGTACCTTTACCTGTGGTGGTGCTACCAATCACAATCCCGCGCTGATAGTCCTGAATTGCAGCAGAGTAAATTTCACTGGCCGAAGCAGAAGCAAGGTTAATCATCACTGCCAATGGGCCTGCATAAGTCTGTGCACCGCCATCGTCATCTTCAAATACGCTCACGTTGCCATTGCCATCACGAATTTGCACTACAGGGCCTGATTTGATTACTTGCCCAAGCATACGTGCCACTTCTTCTAGTGAACCGCCAGGGTTGTTACGTAAATCGACAATAATCCCTGCGACATTTTTGGCCGCCAAACTTTTCAGGGCATTGTTGGTATCTTCCGACACCGAGCGATATTCATTACCTGCACGACGCGCACGGTAATTCAAATAAAACGATGGAATTTCAATCACACCATAGGTATAAGTTTGACCATCACGTTTGATGTCAATCGTTCGTGAGCGAACTCCCGCATCTTCTTCCTGAATCACATCACGCACAATGGTCACATTACGCGCCTGATTCATCGCCGCACCCGCACCCAACAAACGCACAGTGACTTTGGTGCCACGTTTACCGCGAATCAGCCCCACAATTTCATTGCTCGGCCAACCCACAACATCCACCATTTTTTCGCCATCTTGCGCCACACCAATAATGCGGTCACCCGATTTCACCTGCCCTATTTTACTGGCAGGGCCACCTTCAACAATGGTTTCAATTTTAGTGTAGTCTTCATTGCCTCGTTCAGGACGAATCGACACCCCAATCCCTTCAAGCTGCAAAGTCGTTTGACGATTCAGCTCCATCGCATCAACAGGTGGGAAATAATTGCTGTGCGGATCATAAGTCAGCATCATCGCATTCAAAGTTTTATCCAGCACATCATCGCTCTTTAAACGATCCATGCGCTCTAACTGACGAGTATAACGCTTAGTTAAAGTCTGCACTGGAGTCAAATCTTCTGGACTTGCCAAATCCTGACCATTGGTCAATTCAGGGTTATCTTTAATGGCTTTTTGTTTTGCCAATTCTTCTTCTTTGCTAATGGTCAGGTTAATGAGCTGTGACACCAACATTTTTTGCCAATGCTTACGCATTTCTGCTTCAGTATTAAAGAACGGTGCTTTTTCCCGATCTGTTTCAATCGTGACATTTGGCTGTTTTAAATTTTGTGGTTTTTTCAGCTCTGCCAACATGAAATGATAAAACTGTTTTAAGCGTTCACGATACTGTGCATGAATTTGATACGGCCCCGCCAAATTGCCTGCTTTTAATGAAGCGCCAAATGTTGCTGCATATTGTTTGCGGTATTGCTCAACTTCTTTAGCCAAAAACAAAGTATGGTCTGGGTCTAAACTGTCGATATAAAAATCAAAAATGCGCTGCGACGTCGCAGCATCTAAACGCTGATTTAAATAATGCTGACGATCGACCAAGGTCGCCAATTGACGCGAAACCAAAGCTTGTTCCTGCGTCGGCACAATACTGTTAGCAACGACAGCGGTATTATTGGCTGCAATTGCCTCGTTAATGGCGTGAGAAAAGAAAAAACCGCCAGTTGCTATTGCAACCGCACAAGCGATGGTTTGAAGTTTCATAAAAATATTTACGTCCTTGGTTTTTGACCAATCTCTGCTTTTCACAATGAATTGAGCAGATTCAAAATCTTATACAACTTAATTTGGGTCTATCGTGTAGTTTTATCATAATCTGTGCTGTCAAAATGTAGCAAATCATTGCAGAATTCAGGTATTGTTTTTTTATTGATAAAAATCGAATACGGACACCCAATATGATTGGCGCATTGATGCTCGACATCGCTGGCACAGAACTTACTCAAGAAGATATTGAACTATTAAGCGCTCCGCAAGTCGGTGGAGTCATTTTATTTGCCCGAAATATCCAATCTCCTGCGCAAGTACGCGCCTTGACCGACCACATGCGTCAGGTACGCCCTGATATTTTAATTGCAGTCGATCAGGAAGGCGGACGCGTACAACGCTTAAAACAAGGTTTTACCCTATTGCCTGCTATGGGTAGATTTGGCGAGTTATACCAAAACGAACCTGAACGTGCCTTAGATTTAGCCGAAGAATGTGGCTGGTTGATGGCCACCGAAGTATTAGCCGTAGGCATTGATTTTAGTTTTGCACCCGTTTTAGATTTAAATGACATCAGTGATGTCATTGGAGATCGTGCTTTTGCTGCGCGTCCTGTCGATATTATTGCTTTGGCAGATGCTTTTTTACGTGGAATGCATCGTGCAGGAATGGCAACCACAGGCAAACACTTTCCTGGACATGGATCGGTTAAAGCAGACTCTCACGTTGCTGCCGCGATAGATTCACGTTCTTTTGCCGAAATTCAACAACAGGATATGCAAACCTTTATCCAACTGCAAAATCAACTGGATGCGCTCATGCCTGCGCATGTCATTTATGATCAGGTCGATCCGAACCCTGCAGGTTTTTCTGAGTTTTGGTTACAGCAAGTGCTTCGCAAAGACTTGGACTATGATGGTGTACTCTTTTCGGATGATTTAAGCATGCAGGCGGCTTGTGTAGCAGGCGATGCCGATGCACGTATTCATGCCGCTTTGCTTGCAGGCTGTGACATGGGATTGGTCTGCAACAACCGTGCTGCACAACGATTGGCTTTAAATGCGATTGCCGATTTACCCTTGCCGAATCAGGCACGTTTAGAACGCATGCGCGGTAAAATCCCTGAGCTTAGTGCAGAGTTTAGCATTGCTGAAGTTTTAGACTTGGGTGATGAATGGCGAAGCGTCCGTGATCGTATCTTGGTATTTAAAGAACAAAGTGCCACGCTACTGGCAGCACAAACTAGTCACGACCCGACCAATTATTCAAGTACCACTAAAAACGCTGCGACTTGAGATCACCACAAACTAACTAGGGTCTGTTGACAATTCGTCTATGTTTGCGACGTGAGAGATATATCTCGCAAGATTTTTTAGCTGATATAAGGCATGGGACAGGAAATTTAGTCATTCTAAATGACTGGCACATAACGCAATAGCAGCAAAAAATATGCTCGCCCCCTTGCGCAGCAAACAAAGCAACGCTTTGTTCTTGCTCATGTGGCTAAAACTTTCTCAGATTGCGTTATGGAACTTGAAAATAGGTCCACTATTCCCTGCGTTTTATGCCTGATCTGCTCAGTTTTAGCCTACAGCGCAAGCCATTTATGAAATGTCAACAGACCCTATACGCCTTCACTTTTTCACAGCATTTATACGACAAAGGAACACGACAGCTTGTTCCTTTTTGATTATGATAAACTTATTCTATTTTGAGTATATGCCTGACACCGCAGCTTGAGTGTCAAAGCATGCCTAAAAAGACAACGACCACCATACAAACAATTAAGGTCTATACGAAAATGACAAAAACATTGCTGAACAGCAAAATCACGACAGAAAAAAGGACTGAAATGCACAACTCGGATGCCAAGCCAACTCGCTCAGACACGACTGCATTGTCCAAACATCAGCATATTTCTTTTACCGCACATTATACGGGATATATCTGGTATCAAAGGGGGATTTCACATCCTGTATTTGCGACCCGAAAAGGCAAGTTTTTAGCCAAATTGGTACATCCTTTAGAAAACTGGGCAGAACGTCATGTGGGCGGCAGTATGCGCAGCACCCTCAAACAACGTCACCAAATGATTGATGCACACTTAACCGCACTGATTCAGCAACATCCGCAATTACAAGTGCTCGAAATTGCATCTGGGCTGTCACCACGCAGCTGGAACTTTCGACAAAAATATCCTGAACTGAATTACCGTGAACTGGATTTGCCTGATATGGCGCAAATTAAAACTCAAGCGTTACGACAAATTGACCACGACGCACCTGAAGTTCTCACCGCCGATATTTTTAGTGAATCCTTTCAACAGGCCTTTGAATATTTTGATCACTCGCAGCCCTTAGTAATTATTAGTGAAGGTTTAATTAACTACTTCAGCAAAGACATGCTACAACAGCTGTTAAATGGCATGTGTAACTACACCCAAGACTTTCCAGAACTGCATTATTTAACCGATATTTACCCTGAACCCGTCAAAAACAAGCTCGCCAATTTTATTTGGAACTGCAGCCGATTATTGAAATTTATGTCACGCAGTGCTTTCACCTTTCACTTTCAATCTCCGCAGGAATTAACTCAGTTTTTTCAAAATGCAGGTTTTGAGCAAGTGCAGCTACAACAACCACAACTGTATTTTTCCAACAGCTCTTTAGAAAAAACAACCGCAGAACATTTAGGCGATTTAGTCTGGATGGTTCATGCCTACAAAAAAAATAGCGTGGTTTAACACGCTATTTTGATTCTATTTTCTTTGGATAATTTTAAACCAAGCACTGATTTTATCTACTAACGGGCATATTCCAAATTTTGTGCAGCCGCTTTTTGACGTTCCACATAACGCAACAAACGCTCTGCCACCTCAAAACTACCATGCTTAAATAATGCGCGTAGTTGCTGCCCTTGGCTTTCAAAAATTAAACATTCAATGCTAAAACTGCCTTCCTCATCCTGTAATTCTAAGGCCATATCTCGTTCAAACTGTGCTGCTTGTGCCGCCAACGCAGCATTTTCAAAATCAAGCAATACACCAAAGAAGTTTAAATCGACAATGTGCGTAGCAATTTTCAAATCAGAATGACGATACTGCAAATGACTTTGCGGATTTTGCACCCGAATACGCGCTTCTCCACGGCGTTCCATCGTCAATAGTTGCGCACGTGTCATTGGAATAATGCCATCTAAGTCCTGAATAGATTCATCGCTTAAAAAGGTCGCAAATAAATTCATGGTTTCTTTACGGCGCTGTAATTGCGGCACATGATCTGCATTGGCAATCATGGCAAATTCCATGTTCGGGCACTGTAAGGCAAAATTGGCATTTTCATGCGGCAAGGTAAAACTGTCATATTGCCCACACGCCACCAAAACCTTACATTGCGGAATAGGCACATTGGTTAACCGCAATAAACGGTTGCAGTTCACATCGTAGCGATCTTGCTCTGTAGCGGTAAAGTCGGCCATTTGTCGGTAAAACAAACGCTTTGCAGTCGGTGACATGCGAGTTTGTTCCATTTTGGCATGATTGACCAAGTATAAAATCACCGCCTGACCAAATTCATCCATGCGCTGCTCTTTCATTAAATGCAGTGATTCTTCAAGCAACATGCGCCAACTTTTACGGGTCTTTTGCATAACCCCCATTAAAATCATGCGATCAATCAATTCAGGACGCTGATCTGCTAGACACGATGCCACCACCGAACCCAATGACATGCCCATGACGGATACTTTATCTAAGCCGACAATATCCAGCCAATCACCCAACATCTGACCTAAATCATGCAGTTCTAGCGTTCCTGCCGACTCACCTGTTTCCACATTGGTCATTTGCTGATTGGCGCCCATAGATGGCATATCAATTAAAATGATTGGCCCTGCACGAAAAAGCTGCTCGACACAATATTTATATGAATTAAAGTTTTGGAATGCACCACCAATAATCACAATTGGAGTTAAATGTGCGGTTTCTGGCTGAGCAATTGCCATGTATTCCACTTTCCAGCCGTTGATCCAAGTGGTACGAGCGGGTTGTTTAAAGCTGTGTTTATCATAAATATCAAAAAAACAGACATGCGAACTTGCGTCCTGTACATCCGTGTCCATCTGGATCATGGAATTCATATTCCTTACCTCCATGCGCATTTTATTTTTATTGTGCAAGTGTTCGTCATTGAACGATTACCCACTTATCTGAATTAAAGTGGCATCCTGCTTATTGTTGTGAATGACATCAATGTCGTTATCGCATCATTCTATACAGGTGCTGATTTTATACGCAACATTTTCTATGACCGCTCATCTACTTTTAAATCATAAAGCATTTCAAAATATTAATTTTTGTGATGAAAGCATTGAAAAATATGAAAAGATTGAACAATTTAGTCGATTTTCCGCTGAGACGCTTCATTGTGCAGGCACAGACTGTTAATATCGAGTTGAAATTTCTAAGTGATCAAACCGCTATGCAAGAGTCTATTGAACAATATATGCAAACGGTAGGACAACAAGCACGCCAAGCCTCTCGTGTCTTAGCAAGCGCTTCTACCCAATCTAAAAACAATGCGTTATCGGCTATTTATACGGCATTGGAAAATAGCGAGTCCGCTATTTTAGCTGCCAACCAAATTGATATGACCAAAGGTCGTAACAACAACTTGGATAGCGCACTGCTTGATCGCTTAGAACTTAACCCCGCACGCTTTAAAGGCATGTTACAAGGTCTGAAAGATGTGATTGGTCTCATGGATCCAATTGGTGAAATTACCGATATGGCTTACCGTCCATCTGGTATTCAATTGGGCAAAATGCGTGTACCGCTAGGTGTGGTGGGCATGATTTACGAATCACGTCCAAACGTAACCCTTGAAGCTGCGTCTTTGGCATTAAAATCAGGCAATGCGATTATTTTACGTGGTGGTTCTGAAGCACTGGAATCTAACCAAGCGATTGCTGCCGCGATTCAACACGGCTTAAAAGCATCAGGCTTGCCAGAAACATCGGTGCAAGTGATTAACACCTCAGACCGTGCTGCCGTTGGGCAATTAATTACCATGTCTGAATATGTAGATGTAATTGTGCCACGTGGCGGTAAAAGTCTGATTGAACGCATCAGCAATGAAGCGCGTATTCCAGTGATTAAACATTTGGATGGTAACTGTCACGTATTTGTAGAAGCACAGGCCGATTTACAAAAAGCCCTGCCTATTGCCCTGAATGCAAAAACTCACCGTTATGGCGTCTGTAATGCCATGGAAACATTGTTGGTCGATGAGGCTGTTGCCGCACAATTCTTGCCACGTATTGCCGAGCTATATGCAGAAAAACAAGTCGAATTACGCGGCTGTCCTGCAACCCAAAAGATTTTAGGCACGACCGTCAAAACTGCCACAGAAGAAGACTGGTACACCGAATATCTAGGTCCGATTTTGGCGGTTAAAGTGGTTTCAGGCATAGATGAAGCGATTGAACATATTAATAAATATGGTTCACATCATACCGATGCGATTATTACTGAAAACTTTAGCTTGGCGCGCCAGTTCCTTGCTGCGGTCGATTCAAGCTCAGTCATGATCAATGCATCTACTCGCTTTGCCGATGGTTTTGAATATGGCCTTGGTGCTGAAATTGGTATTTCAACCGACAAAATCCATACCCGTGGCCCTGTAGGCTTAGAAGGCCTAACCTCACAAAAATGGGTGGTTTTTGGTGATGGTCAAATTCGCCAATAAAATCCATCTATAATTTTGACACATCTAAATGTAATGTTCAGTTTCACATGAAGCTGAACATTACCCGACGACTCGCTTTAGACACAGTTCCACTACACACTTTCAAATTACACTCGCCTAAAATTTAAAAATTGATGATTAGAAAAAATCAGTAAAAAGAGTGACCTTGCTTATGTTTTATTACTTAATTATTAGTACTTTTGCCTTGGCACTTTTAGTGTCATTTGTGGTGATGCGTCTATTCTCTGGCTCCATTAATGCTATTTTGGCACGTATCATTCACGACCCTATCCATGAAGCATGGGCAAAATACACCAAGTTTGCAGGCATGGTGGTCGGCACATCTTCAGGCATTCGTATTTACGATATGGAAAAATACATTACCCCACTCACCTATGCCGAAAATGACAAAAGAATTGTGATTGAACTGACGCAAGAACGCTGGGTATTGGAAATTTACCGCACCATTATTGAAACCTTACAAGGCTTGGCGTGGATGATGTTGGTGTTTTTTATGGTGGCACTGATTGCTTATGTGATTGTCCGTTGGTCGGAAATTAAATACGCTGCCAAATCAAAATAAACCGACAAAGATTGAGGAAATAATTTAAAACAGTTTGCCACTCGCCTGCAGAATGAAGTGTGCTATGTTAAGAGAATACAACAGGAATTAAGCAGAAATTTTAGACCATCATTTCATGAAAAAATGAAAGTTTCGGGCTGATAAATTTTAATTATTTCTGATTTCATGGTCGATAATGCTTAAGTCTAATCTCCTAAAGTCTATCTAGGAGCAATAAAAAACCCATGATAAAACATACGTAATGATCAAGATTGCAACACAATAGATTGCCGTTTGCCATATCTTGCAATGCAGCTTGATTGACTAGGGATAACTTCAATTAGAATTCGGGTACATAAAAGTGACTACATCAGTATTAGTGATTAACTGCGGATCTTCTTCTATCAAATATGCGCTTGTATCTGAAAGCGTTGGAGATCGTATCTTTGGTTTGGCAGAAAATCTAGGTTCTGCTGATGCGCGCATTAAAGGCATTACCGCAGGTGGTGAGCCGCTCGAACTTTCTATTCCACATGCTGACCATGAAAAAGCATTGGAAACTATTCTTGGTCGCTTATCTCAATATAAGCCACAAGCCATTGGTCACCGCGTTGTACACGGCGGTACTTTAACCAAAGCAGAATTATTAACTGAAGAAATCGTGCAACGTATTCGTGAAGCAACTCCGCTTGCACCTTTACACAACCCTGCACACTTGGTGGGTATTGAAGCAACAATGCGTTTGTTCCCAGAACTTCCGCAAGTGGCTGTATTTGATACTGCATTCCACCAAACGATGCCTGCTCACGCTTACCGTTATGCAGTGCCTAAATTCTTATATACCGACCACAACGTACGTCGTTATGGCTTCCACGGTACAAGTCACGCATACGTTTCAGAGCGCGGTTCAGAGTTGGCTGGCAGCTTCAAACAAGGTGGCTGGTTAACTGCTCACTTGGGTAACGGTAGCTCGACTTGTGCAATCTGGAATGGTCAAAGTGTAGACACATCGATGGGCCTAACCCCACTTGAAGGTTTGGTGATGGGTACTCGTAGTGGTGATGTAGACCCAAGCTTACACAGCTTCCTTGCAAGCAACTTAGGTTGGGATATCTACAAAATTGACAAAATGCTAAACAGCCAAAGTGGTTTACTTGGTTTGTCAGGCTTATCGAACGACATGCGTACCCTGATTGAAGCATCTGAACAAGGCAACGAAGATGCAACGCTTGCAATTGAAGTATTCTGCTACCGTTTAGCTAAATCTTTAGCTGCACTTAGCTGTGGTTTACCACGCTTAGATGGCTTATTCTTCACAGGTGGTATTGGCGAAAACTCTGCGTACATCCGTGAAAAAACTGTATCTTACTTGCCACACTTTGGCTTTAACTTCAGCAAAGAACGCAATGACAGCTTAAAACGCGGTACTGAAGGTCGTATTGATGCAGGTACAGGCGGTCCACAAATTTGGGTTGTACCAACTGACGAAGAAGGCCGTATTGCGAAAGAAACTGCGCAAGTTGCAGAGGAGCTAAAGTCAGCTGGAAAAAAGTCTGAATGTGATGCTGCGATTGCTTAAGCAATCGTAGTGCTCAGCCACTTTCAATCAGTCCCTTTACGATTTAGAAAAAATTATGAAAACAATACTTTTGGTTCCTACAGAAATTGGTGTTGGTTTAACATCAGCATGTTTAGGTTTAATTTACGCTTTGGAATGCCAAGGCGTAAAAGCAGGTTTCTTAAAGCCTTTTTCACAAGAATTACAACCTGAAGCAGACCGCACAACTGCGTTGTATCGTCACCTGTTCAAGCATGAAACAGTTGAGCCGATTTCTTATACTGCGCTGACTGAGCGTTTAAAAAATGATGAAAATGACGAATTGCTTGAAGATGCAGTTCGTTTACATCGTGAAATTTCTAAACATCACGATATCATTATTGTAGAAGGCGTGTTGCCAAACGGACGTGATCCATTTGCAACTGAATTGAATGCAAATTTGGCTAAAGCACTTGATGCAAAAGTCATTATTGTCAGCAATGCCGACATCAACAATGCTGTTAAAACAGCGTCAAAAGTAGACAATCAATTACGTTTCTTTGGTGGTGCAACTTGTGAGCGTACTGCGGGCGTATTGTTTATGCGTACCAAAGGTTTACCAGAAGATTCTGCACAAATTCCTGTTACGCTTGATCCAAACTTACGTTTAATTAGCGACACCAACCAGTTTGTCAGCAAAATTCAAACTACACATCCAATGATTGGTAAAGATTGCATGCCAGTGATTGGCTTGGTGCCATTCAGCAATACTTTAAGTGTGCCACGCATGTCGGACTTGGCTGCACACATTTCTGCAGAATGGATTAACCAAGGTGAAGCAGCGCAGCGCCGTGTATTACACAGCAGCTTAATTGCATCGAATATTGAACACGAAATGCATAAATTCGTTGCAGGCGAGCTGATTATCAGTGGTTCTGACCGTGTCGATGTATTGCTTGCCAGTAGCTTAGCCAGCAGCAATGGTATTCCACTTGCAGGTTTGGTGTTAACTGAACATCAAGCACCAAGCGCACAAGCTTTAGAGTTCTGCCAAGCAGCAATGAAAAATGGCTTGCCAATTTTACATACTAAATTGAGCACCTTTGAAACTGCACAACAGTTATTAAACCTGAGCAACGAAATTCCTGTAGATGATACTGAGCGTGCAGAACAAGTTACCCGCTTTGTGGCCAGTCACATCAATGCAGAATGGTTAACCCAATTAATCAGCGATACGCATAAACCACGTTTATCGCCTTCTGCGTTCCGCCATGAATTGGTGCAAAAATCTATTGCAGCGAAAAAACGTATCGTGCTTCCAGAGGGTGATGAGCCACGTACCGTTCAAGCTGCAGCGATTTGTCAATCACGTGGTATTGCCCACTGCGTATTATTGGCAAAACCAGAAGCGGTAGTCGATGTTGCCAAAGCACGCGGTATTGAGCTTCCACACGACTTAGAAATCATTGATCCTGACTTGATTCGTGAAAACTATGTCGAAAAAATGGTTGCGATGCGTAAAGGCAAACTTACTGACGATCAAGCACGTGAACAGCTGCAAGACACTGTCGTATTAGGTACGATGATGTTAGCACTTGATCAGGTTGATGGTTTGGTGTCTGGTGCTGTGCATACTACAGCCAATACAGTTCGTCCCGCATTCCAGCTCATTAAAACTGCACCTGATTATTCATTGGTATCTTCAGTATTCTTTATGCTGTTACCAGATGAAGTATATGTGTACGGTGACTGTGCGATTAACCCAGACCCAGATGCTGAACAATTGGCTGAAATTGCGATTCAATCTGCTGACTCTGCAAAAGCGTTTGGTATTGACCCACGTATTGCCATGATTTCTTACTCAACTGGTACTTCGGGTGCAGGTGCTGACGTAGAAAAAGTAGCGAAAGCGACTGAAATTGCGAAACAACGTCGTCCTGACTTACTGATTGATGGCCCATTACAGTACGATGCAGCATCGGTTGAAAGTGTTGGTCGCTCTAAAGCACCAAACTCTCAAGTTGCAGGTCGCGCCAATGTGTTCATTTTCCCTGACTTGAACACAGGTAACACGACGTATAAAGCAGTACAGCGTTCTGCTAACGTGGTGAGTGTTGGCCCAATGCTACAAGGCTTGAACAAGCCAGTGAATGACTTGTCACGTGGTGCATTGGTAGATGACATTGTGTTCACGATTGCATTGACTGCGATTCAGGCAGAGCAACAAGCAGCTCAATAATTCGTAAAGTTAAGTTTTACAAACCACCTGATTGAAAAATTGGGTGGTTTTTTTATTCCACACTGTAGATTCATAGATCACTACAAAAATTGATTAGCTCCATCCAATCTATTTTTAAAACCTCTGCGCCAACCACACCGTATGCCCTGCACAGTCCTGATCTTCCGCGAGCATTTTCACAACTTTAAAGCCATAATCTTTTAACAATTGCCGATATTCATCCTGCGACAAACTGGCGTGATAAAGTGCTTCACCAAACATTTCCCCAATCGCCTCACCCGCAGCAGGTCCACTGCTAAACATTAAAACTGTATTGGCGGTAGACCATTGCGCAAATTTCTCGAACATGCAGCGCTGATCGTTTGGCGTTAAATGAAAAAAGCTATCCCACGCCAAAATACCATCAAAGCACCGATTCAAGTTCACTGAGCGCATATCGGCTTCAATCCAGCACTGTTCAGGAAAATGTTCACGTGCCATCTCCAGCATGCTGTCTGCGCTATCTACCCCTGTAAGTTGATGCCCATGCTGTAATAGATATGCAGCAATAGGACGCCCCGAACCACAGCCCAAATCTAATATTTTGGCCTGCGCAGGCAAATAAGCAAGAAAACGATCCAGCCAAGTTTTTTCATATAACAACTGACCGCGCAAGTCTGTCCACGCTTTTGCATGCCGTTGATAAATGGGGATAATCTGAGCAGCTAAATGCGTGTGATCATTCATATTTACCCCAAACATCATTCCAAAGAAGTCTTTGAACATAGCTGAATTTGCACCAACAAAACAGCAAAATCATGGCCCGTTTTGACGACATAATTTTATGGATATTTCACAAATTCTCTCAAGCTAACGACTGATATTAAACTTTCGCCCAAAGCTTGATCAAAGTGCCCACAATCGCTGCATTTTATCTTATAATTTAGCCCGCTAGCTATCCGCCCGCTCAAGAGATTTTTGATATGACAACTATTATCAAGCAAGATGACTTGATCACTTCGATCAAAGACGCGCTTCAGTTCATTTCCTACTATCATCCACAAGACTTCATCCAAGCGATGAGCCGTGCTTATGATCGTGAAGAAAACAAAGCTGCGAAAGATGCGATTGCACAGATCTTAATTAACTCACGTATGTGTGCAGAAGGTCATCGTCCAATCTGTCAAGATACTGGTATCGTAAACGTATTCCTTGAAGTGGGTTTAGACGTTAAATTTGATTTAACGATGAGCTTGGACGATGCGATCAACGAAGGTGTACGTCAAGGTTACCTAGAAAACTCAAACGTACTTCGTGCATCGGTATTGGCTGATCCTGCATTTGGTCGTAAAAACACCAAAGACAACACCCCTGCAGTAATTCACTACAAACTCGTTCCGGGTAACAAAGTGGATATTACAGTTGCTGCCAAAGGTGGCGGTTCAGAAAACAAATCTAAATTGGCGATGTTGAACCCATCTGACTCAATTGTAGATTGGGTACTTAAAACTGTTCCGACTATGGGCGCAGGCTGGTGTCCACCGGGTATGCTTGGTATTGGTATTGGTGGTACTGCCGAAAAAGCCATGATGCTTGCAAAAGAAGCACTCATGGAAGAAATCAACATGGACGAATTATTACGTCGCGGTCCACAAAACAAAATGGAAGAACTCCGTATCGAGATCTTCGAGAAAGTGAATGCTCTTGGTATTGGCGCACAAGGTTTGGGCGGCTTAACGACGGTTCTTGATATTAAAATTAAAGACTACCCTTGCCACGCTGCAGGCAAACCAGTGGGTATGATTCCAAACTGTGCTGCAACTCGTCACGCACACTTCCAGTTAGATGGTTCAGGTGTAGCCCATATTCAAGCACCTAAACTTGAAGACTACCCAGAAGTAACTTGGGATTCTTCTAAATCTAAACGTGTAGATTTAGACAACATTACTCAAGAAGAAATGAACTCTTGGCAGCCAGGCGATACGTTGTTATTAAACGGTACGATTTACACAGGTCGTGATGCTGCGCATAAACGCATGGTCGACATGATCAACAATGGTGAAGAATTACCAGTCGACTTAAAAGGCAAATTCATTTACTACGTTGGCCCTGTCGATCCTGTTGGTGATGAGGTCGTTGGCCCTGCAGGTCCAACAACGGCAACCCGTATGGACAAATTCACCCGCCAAGTCTTAGAACACACTGGTTTGTTCGGTATGATTGGTAAGGCAGATCGTGGTCCTGCAGCCATTGAAGCGATCAAAGACCACAAAGCGACTTACCTCATGGCAGTAGGTGGTGCAGCTTACCTCGTATCTAAAGCAGTACGTGAAGCAGAAGTGGTTGCTTTTGAAGACTTAGGTATGGAAGCGATCTACAAATTCAAAGTGGAAGATATGCCTGTGTCTGTTGCAGTTGATGTCAATGGTACATCTATCCACGCGATTGCACCAAAAATCTGGCAAGCTAAAATTGGCAAGATTCCCGTTGTAGATGCTGCAGCAGAATAATATTCCAATTTAGTAATAAGCGAAAAAGCACCCAACATTGGGTGCTTTTTTATGCTTACTGGAAATAAATAAAAGCAATGCATGAGATAAAGATGCAAAACCTTACCACGTTCTCGGATCCCACAATTTAAAGGGTTGGGTTAAGTGCACATCTTCCGCAGGGTCATATTTCTCATGCTTGATTTTTTGTGGCTTTTTACGCAACTTACCTGTGGTTTGATCTTCCGCGACAAAGTTATAGCTTTCGGTTTTCAATTGAGTAAACGCTATTTCCTGTTGTGCCGTACTTGAAGGCATAAGAATTAAAGGCCCTGAAACCTCTTTGCGGGTACTCAAGTTTTCTTCATCATATTTAATAAAATACGACTGCCCTGCCTGTACCTGAAAATCCAAATACTTTGGTTTTTGGAAATGTAATGCACCCAAAGGACGACTCACACTCAGACGATACGCGCCCGGTGCCAGTTCAACCCAGTAATAATGATTGTGCAATAAACTTGGAATCCGATGTTTGTTGATAAACATACTAGCAGCGACAATTTCCTGTCTGTTCCATTTAGAATCTGGACGATATAAATACACGATGGCAGCATCGGCATGTTGTGCCTGAACAGGTTTAAAATTTTGCCCTAGTTTTTGATTGACCCAACCACCAATGGTCATCATGCCCAAACGGTGTTGTTCTACAAAACCAGGTTTTTGTTCTAAATCTAAAACTTTTAAGGTACTAGGTGGTTGCGTTTGTTGCACCACGTTTTTTTTGCCATGACATCCCAGCAACATTAAACTGGTCACGACCAAGATTGCGACACCACGCATGTCTATCCCTCACTGCGTTTCTTATTTTTGTAAATCACGTTTTTGAAATCACGCTGCAAATTCATTTTGCAATTGTTGTTTTGAATAATGGGCATCCACGCCTAGGTCTAAGATTAACACTGCCTTGATTTTTTTGACAATAAAAAACGTGCCGAAACCTAGCGTTTCGGCACGTTTCAGACGAATAGCGTATTAAGCAGTTTTGCTGTCTAATACTTTTAAGTCAATTTTTTCTGCTGCAGGTTCTTCTGTTTGAGGCTGACGTTCGGTCTGAAATTCAGGTTTAGCACCTTCTTCAATCACCGCTTCAGTCACTACCACTGTGCCAACATCGGTACGGCTTGGCAAGTCGTACATGGTTTCGAGCAAGGCATTTTCCAGAATTGAACGCAAACCACGCGCACCTGTATTACGTTCAAGGGCTTTTTTCGCCACTGCACGTAATGCTGCATCTTCAAAGACTAAATCGACATTTTCCATCTCGAATAAGTATTGATATTGACGGGTTAAGGCATTTTTCGGCTCGGTCAGAATTTGCATCAATGCATCTTCATCTAGCTCGTCTAGCGTTGCAATTACAGGCAAACGACCAATGAACTCTGGAATTAAGCCAAATTTCACCAAATCGGTTGCTTCTACCTGACGAAATAAATCAGACAATTTCTTGCCTTCATCTTTTTTCTTCACGTCTGCCGTAAAACCAATGCCGCCTTTTTCTTGGCGTTGCTGCACAATTTTCTCTAAACCAGAGAATGCGCCACCGCAAATAAACAAGATATTTGAAGTATCAATTTGAATGAATTCTTGCTGCGGATGCTTACGTCCACCTTGAGGCGGAATAGAAGCCACCGTGCCTTCAATCATTTTGAGCAAGGCTTGCTGAACACCTTCACCAGACACATCACGAGTAATTGATGGGTTTTCAGACTTACGCGTGATCTTGTCAATTTCATCAATGTAGATAATGCCTTTTTGTGCTTTTTCTACATCGTAATCGGCTTTTTGCAACAGCTTTTGCACGATGTTTTCGACATCTTCACCCACATAACCCGCTTCGGTTAAAGTCGTGGCATCTGCCATTGCAAAAGGCACATCTAATAGACGTGCTAAGGTCTGTGCAAGTAAGGTTTTACCCGAACCCGTTGGACCTACCAACATGATGTTACTTTTTGAGATTTCGACAGCATCGCCTGCTTTATGCGCCTGATTGCTCACTTTTAGGCGTTTGTAATGGTTATACACTGCAACCGATAAGGTTTTTTTTGCAGTGTCCTGACCAATCACATACTGGTCTAGCGCAGCACGAATTTCATGTGGTTTTGGCAATGGACGTGTGGCCCAATCACCCGACTCAACTTGTTGACTGGTCTGAACCAAGTCTAAGCATACGTCCACACATTCATTACAGATGTATGCGTCCTCGCCTGCAATCAGCTTCCCGACTTCAGACTGCGTTTTACCGCAAAATGAACAATGTTTTTGTCCCTGAGGATGTTCGGACATAGTCACTCCAATATCTCAATCTTTAAAACTTATGGACGTTTTGTTAAAACTTCATCCACAAGACCGTATTCCTTCGCCGCCTGTGCAGTCATGAAGTTATCACGGTCGGTATCTCTTGCGACAGTTTCATAGTCCTGACCACTATGTTCTGCCATTAAACGGTTTAAACGCTCTTTAATGAATAGAATTTCACGTGCATGAATTTCAATATCAGATGCCTGACCACGGAAACCACCAAGTGGCTGGTGAATCATGACACGCGCATTTTCAAGACAGTAACGCTTACCTTTTGCACCTGCGTTGAGCAGAAAAGCACCCATAGATGCTGCTTGTCCCATACAGTAAGTCACAACATCAGGCTTAATAAATTGCATGGTATCGTAAATTGCCATACCTGCAGTCACTGAACCGCCTGGTGAGTTAATGTATAGGTGAATATCTTTATCTGGGTTTTCTGCTTCTAAAAACAACATCTGCGCCACGATTAAGTTGGCCATATTATCTTCGACTTCACCCGTCAAAAAAATGACACGTTCACGTAAAAGACGTGAATAAATATCAAAAGAACGCTCACCACGAGAGGATTGTTCAACCACCATGGGTACTAAAGCATTTTCAATTGTTGGAACATACATATGGTTATTTATTCCTAAATTCTTGTGACACGACTCATGTTCACAATATGAGGGATAATTGTCTAAATTGCAAAATATTCACAGCTTAAATCGTAGATATTTTGAGTTAAATGTTGTCGATCTGTGAAAAATCCAAAAACTGCGATGCAATAAAAAAGGCGCACAAAGCGCCTTTTTTACCTAAAGCCAATTAGCCTTGTTGACGAGCTTGTTGCTCTTTCAATAAGTCTTCATAGCTTACAGATGTATCAGTCACTTTTGCAGAAGCCAAGATGTGATCTACAACCTGATCTTCTAAAACAACTGCTTCGATTTGTGAACGCTGTTGTTTGTCATTTTTGAAGTATTCAATCACTTCGTTTGGATCTTCATAAGAAGAAGCCATATCTTCGATGTAAGCATCTACACGTGCTTGGTCAACTTCAAGTTTAGCATCTGCCAATACTTTGCTGACCAATACGCCTAGTTTTACAGATTTTTCAGCTTGTTCTTTGAACAATTCATCTGGAAGCATGCTTGAGTCAAATGCTTTTGCACCTTGCGCACCAAACTGCTGAGTGAATTGCTGAATCATTTGCTGACGTTGACGGTCAACTTCTTGAGCAACCATCGCTGCTGGAAGTTCAACTTCGTTTGCCGCAACGAGTGCATCAAAAGTTGCGCCTTTCACTTGGTTACGTAAACCATTTTTCACTTCACGTTCCATGTTTTTACGAACGTCAGCTTTTAATTTGTCTACGCCATCTTCTTCAGAAATACCGAAGATTTGTAGGAATTCAGCATCAATTTCTGGAAGTTTTTGCTTTTCAACAAGTTTCACAGTGATTTTGAATTGAGCTGCTTTACCTGCAAGGTTTGCTGCTTGGTAGTCTTCAGGGAAAGTTACATCAATCACTTTCTCTTCACCTTTTTTCATGCCCACGATGCCATCTTCAAAACCAGGAATCATGCGACCAGAACCAAGTACTAATTTAAAGTCTTCAGCTGCACCGCCTTCAAACTTCTCACCATCTACAGTGCCTTCAAAGTCAAAAGTCACTTGCATGTCTTTTTTCGCCATGCCTTTGGTTTCTGCCCAAGAAGCACGTTGCTTTTGAAGATTTTCAAGCATTTGTTCAACGTCTTTGTCGTTCACTTCTGAAGACTTACGTTCAACTTCTAAACCTTCAAATTTCACTTCAACTTCTGGATAAACTTCAACTGTCGCTTCGTAAACTAAAGCGTCGTCTTTCATTTCAGTTTTTTCGATATTTGGCATACCAACAGCGTTGATTTTTTCTTGTTGGATTGCTTCAAAAACGGTGTCACGAATAATGTCGTTCACCACTTCTTGATAAATACCCGCACCGTATTCACGACGAACAACGTTTACAGGCACTTTACCTGGACGGAAGCCGTTGATCTTCACAGTTTTGGCAGTGCGTTTCAAGCGAGCTTCAAACTGCTCGTTAATACGGCTCGTCGGTACAGATACATTTAAACGACGGGCAACGCCCGAAACCGCTTCAGAAGTTACTTGCATGGCTTCCTCGATATAGTTAGTAATAACAGTTTATAAAAAAGTGCCACATTATATGACAACATTAAAGGATATACAAAATACGTTCTGATCTCGACTGAATTTTTTTAATCGGAGCGCTATTTTCTGTAAATTTTCAACTTTGTGTATATTTCTTGTTGTAAATAAGAATCCTTATCATTATTATTAGCCAACTCCTTCATGAATGATTCTAATTACCATATAGGTTCAATTGGCATCATCAATTCATAATCAGAGATTTCATTTTATGGCTAAGTTCAACCTACACCCGCTGTGTTTTGCTTTACTTGGGGCAACCTCTACTGCTGTTTTCGCAAATACCTCTACCGATGCGACTTCAACCCACCAACTTTCCACAATTGTGGTTTCAGCGGCAGGTTTTGAACAAGAGCTAAAAAATGCACCCGCATCTATAAGTATAGTCAGTAAAGAAGATATTGAGAAAAAAAATGCCACCAGCATTGCTGACTTACTGGCTGATGTCCCTGGAGTCGATATTCGTAACGGCGTAGGTAAAACCTCAAACTTAAATATCGGTTTGCGTGGTATGGGGCAAGAGTACACGCTGATTCTGATTGATGGACGTCGTCAAACCACATCTTCAGATGTCACCCCGAATGGTTTTGGTGAAACATCAAATGGATTTTTGCCACCACTTGCTTCAATTGAACGCATTGAAGTAATTCGTGGCCCTATGGCAACGCGCTATGGCTCAGAGGCAATGGGCGGTGTGATCAATATCATTACCAAAAAAGTGTCAGATGAATGGAATGGTAATGTCACTATCAGCGGTAATGTAATGGAAAACAATGCCGAAGCCGATTCATGGAAAACCAATTTTGTTGTCAATGGCCCACTGATCAATGAACGTTTAGGCTTACAACTACGTGGTAGCTATTTAGACCGTCAGCGTTCAGAACGCATTCAGGGCTCAACAGGTCGTGACCCACGCCCAAGTACAGCAGACAATTACGATGTTGGTGCTAAACTCGACTTTAAACTGGATGATCAAAATTCATTTTGGATAGATGGTTTTCATTCTAGCCAGCAATATAAAAATGAAGATAACCGTTTAGGGACTTTAGATACCGCAACCAAAGCATCAGGTTATAAAGATGAATTAGAATTCAACCGTACTCAAATTTCTTTGGGACATGAAGGTAATTACGATTTTGGGATTTGGAAAAGCTATGTTAGCCATTCAGACACTGAAACTAAAGGTCGTACTCTACCAACCGATGCTTTTGACAAAACTGCGCAGCAGAACAATCCACTCATTGGCAGTGACCGTACTTTAGAAAATACCGATCTGGTTGCAGATAGCCATCTAATTTCCACCTTTGGTGCGCACAAAGTTACAGTCGGTGCAGAATATAAAAAGCTCACCATTCGTGACAATATTGCTCAACATAAAAGCGGCAAAGATGAATTTGAGAAAGACTCTTGGGCAATCTATGCCGAAGATGAGTGGAGCTTACTCGACAATTTGACCTTCACGTTTGGTACACGCTATGAAGACCACTCTGGTTTTGGTGGCGAGTTTAGTCCACGTGCTTATTTAGTCTGGAATACCAATGATATTTTAACCATTAAGGGTGGTGTCAGCACAGGTTATAAAGCACCTTCGCCTAAGGCACTCTACGATGGTTTAATCAATATGAGTGGTCAGGGTTCGACCTATGTATTTGGTAACGCTGCTTTAAAACCAGAAACATCGACCAATTACGAACTTGGTTTTAATTTACAGCCTAATGATCAGCTGAATTTTACCGCCACAGGCTTTTACAGCCAAATTGAAGATGCGATTGTTTCCCAAGACATCTCTAATTTAGCGATTTGCCCTGTAGATGATTGCTCTAGAAGTGTAAATGCCAACGAAGCCAAAATCTATGGTGCTGAGACGTCTTTACAGTACAGCATTATTCCTGAATGGGATATTAAAGCGGCCTATACTTACACCAAAAGTGAAATTACAGATGGTAAGGATGAAGGACTGTACTATAACAACAATCCTCGCAATGCCTTTAACCTGACCTCGACTTGGCACATTAATCCGAACGTTGATGTGTGGTTACAACACGAATACAAGTCAGCCCGTTTGCGCTTCAAACAATTACCAACAACACCACAAACTAGCGATTTTGAAGAATACAAAATCATGGGCGATAAATTTGGTGGCTATAACGTATTTAACTTAGGTGCAAGCTATACAGTAACAGAAAATCTTCGTTTCAATATGGCAGTGAATAACCTATTAGATAAGGACTTCACCAAAGATAATCAGAGCTATACCTATGTCAACAAAGGTAAAACTCAAACTGCAACTGCCTATAAATACTTAGACATTGGTTCATCTGTTTCGGGCACATATTTAGCAGGTCGCAACTACTGGCTCTCTGTTTCTTATGACTTCTAAGCCTTAAATTTCTTTTTAAACCCTGCTTCGGCAGGGTTTTCTGTCTTTATTCCCAAGCCTTTCACGTTTACATCGTTTTATTAAATAAAAATATTGATAATGATTATTATTTTCAAATAAGAATCAAAAGAAAGTGTCATCCCACACATTGTTGTTGATAATGATTCTCAATACAATTAGCAACAATTGTTATAGACGTCATAACAACAACTTCACACTTTATTCATTTTGAACTAAAAACGCTGAATAAAGCGTGGCCTCCTGTTGGTTTACATTTAGGGAAATACCATAAATGGCACAGATCAAAAGCCGCAAACACAATCGCTCTGCGCAACTGATGGCTTTAGCCGCCTCTCTTCCACTACTTGCACATGCCGCAAGCCCTGAAGATGACGTCACCCACTTACCCACCATTACGGTTAAATCAGAAGCCGAAAGCAAATACAAGGCAGACCGTTTAAGTTCTGCAAAATATACACAGCCGTTGTTGGATACCCCACAAACAATTTCTGTGATTAAAAAAGAAATGCTACAAGAACAAGGCGCAACGTCCTTAGTTGAAGCCTTACGCAATACACCAGGCATTACTCTACAATTGGGAGAAAATGGCAATACTAGTGCTGGCGATGCCTTTCAAATGCGTGGTTTTTCCACCCAAACCTCGACCTATGTTGATGGTGTCCGAGATTTAGGCGCAATCAGCCGTGATGTATTTAACATTGATCAAATTGAAGTTGTCAAAGGCCCATCGGGTTCAGAAGCGGGTCGTGGTGCAGCATCGGGTTATATCAATTTAGTCAGCAAATTACCGCAAAGTGAAAGCAGTCAGGAAATTTCTGCAACTTACAACACAGCACAACATACAAGACTTTCTGCAGATATTAACCAGGCCATCAATCCAAATACCGCATTTCGTCTAAATGTAATGGGGCAAGAAGGCGGCATAGAAGGACGTGACTATATTGAAAACAATAGTTATGCCATCGCCCCTTCTATTGCCTTTGGATTAAACACTGCCACACGCCTTTATTTATATTCTCAACACATCAGACAACGCAATATTCCAGATGGTGGCATTCCAACTGTGGGCATGCAAGGCTTTTACAATACCGATTCACTGTTAGCCACTGCGCCTAAAGTTAATCGGGAGAATTTTTATGGTCATGTCAATGACTATGAAGATGTCGATGCTGATATGTTCACCGCAAAAATTGAAAGTGATTTAACCGATCAACTCAAACTGACCAATATCACCCGTGTAGCGAAAACCCACATGAATCGGGTTTTAACAGGCATCAATACAGGTGCAAATGGTCTTCGAACCAATGGTTCATCAAACCCTGCCGAATGGGAAGTGAACCGCTCCCGCCAAGGCGTCGATCAAGAAAATAAAATTCTGGCCAATCAAAGCACTTTAAACTGGAGTGTCAAAACGGGGGCAGTACAGCATGATGTTGTTGCAGGCATGGAGTTTTTAAAAGAACAGCAATCTAGCAAACTCATGGCAACCCAGATGCCTGGCGAAGCCACTGCCGATACACCGTGGGCCAATCTTTATCACCCAGACCGCAATCAAGCCATGCCAGCGCTTATTTATAATGGCGGTTATACCGATGGTGAAACCCAAACGGCAGCCGCATATTTATTTGATACTCTAAAATTTGGGGAGCGTTTTCAACTGAATGGTGGCGTACGGGTCGATTATTATGAAACAGATTATCAAGGGCTTACTCTGCCACGTGGGGGAAATGCTTTGGTGGCCACAGATCTGAGCACCCACGATACGCTGTTCAGTTGGAAACTTGGCGCTGTGTATAAGCCTACGTTAAATAGCAGCATTTACGCTGCGTATGCAAAATCACTAACGCCACCCGGCAGCACCAACTTCACGCTGTCTGAATCGGGCAATGACGCAATCAATGCCAAGCCTCAAGAAACCCATCATTATGAAGTAGGCAGCAAATGGGAGTTACTACAAGGCAAGCTGGCTTTGGCTGCTGCAGCGTATCGTACAGAAAATGAAAATCAATCGACTATAGATCCAATTTCTCAGCTTGCTGTACAAGAGGGTAAAAAACGGGTCGATGGCATTGAGTTGAGTGCCGTTGGTCAAATGACCGAAAACTGGAATTTGTCTGCAGGCGTTGCGCACATGAAAGTGAAACAACTCAATCAACGTTCAACGAGTGCCACAACCTTATCGGAACGTTGGTCGCCTGAATGGACTGCAAGTTTATGGTCAACCTACGACTGGGCGGGCTTTAAATTAGGTTTGGGCGCGCGTTATGTCGATGAACAAAAACGTGTTGTGACTGACAGCAACGCACCAGCCAACATGCCAAATATTCCAGGCTATGTCGTGTTTGATGCATTGGCAGGCTACAACTTCAACAAAAATGCCTCGTTAAATTTAAACCTTTATAACCTTGCCGATAAAGAATACATCAGCACGCTAAACAATGGTGGTGGTCGCGTCGTGCTTGGGCAGCCACGCTCGGCAGCAATCAGCTTAAACTACAAGTTCTAAGTTATAGCAAATCTGTAGTAGCCCGCTTAAAACAGGCTACAGATTTAGATTCGAGCGATAGATTATTTTTCATACCATCTATTGCTCGAACTTTGCATGCCGAACAACGCTGTAGAATGTTCAGCAGTTTGAATTCAAACTTTTTCAGGAAGAATCGGTATGATGCTTCACATTCCAGAGGTCCTCAGCAAAATTCAAGTCCAACGAATTCGTGCTGAATTGGACACCGCAGATGCATGGCAAAATGGTCAACTCAGTGCAGGGGCTCAAGCACAGAAAATTAAACAGAATTTACAATTTGACCTGCAGCATCCGAGCTATGTAACTCTGTCACAAGACATCCTCAGTGCACTAAAACAACAGGCTTTATTGCAGTCCTTTGCCTTGCCGCTGCACATTCTGCAACCCATGTTCAATTGTTATCAAAACACAGGAACTTATGGCAATCATGTCGATAATGCCGTGCAATATTGTGCACAAGTACGACGCCCGATTCGCACCGATGTATCCATGTCCCTATTTTTAAGTGAGCCTGAAGAATATCAGGGCGGTGAACTGATCATTGAAGATAGTTACGGTAGCCATGCGGTTAAACTCAATGCAGGCGATGCCATCGTGTACCCTGCTACCAGTTTACATCGGGTCGAACCTGTTACAGCAGGTCAACGAATTGCAGCGTTTACATGGTGTCAAAGTATGGTAAAAGATGACTGGCAACGCAGTATGCTGTTCAATTTAGATATGACTATTTTGCAATTGCGTCAACAACTTGGAGATACAGCAGAAGTATTGGCACTAACCGCACATTATCACAATCTGATTCGTCAATGGAGTCAGTTATGAATACCACGCCATTGGCAGCTTTGAATCACATCCCGCCACATTTACACACCATTGCCGACTATCAAAAACAGGCGCAATTACATTTAGATGCAGCCACTTGGGCCAATTTAGAAGGCGCTGCAGGCGATGAATATAGTCTGAACAACAATTTACGTGCGTTTGCCGATATTCAATTATTGCCCCGTCATTTAAATACTTTTGCAGGGGCAAATACGCAAATTCAGCTCTTGGGCGAACAGTATCCACACCCAATTTTTTTAGCACCCGTGGCTTACCAACAACTGTTTCATCCACAGGGGGAAATTGCTACAGCGCAAGCGGCAGCCGCCCTACAAGCCCCCATGATTCTCAGTCATTTAAGTACCACTTCAATGAGCACACTGAATCAGGTTTCGGGCGCGGCAAAATGGTTTCAACTGTATTGGCAAGGCAGTCGTAAAGCTGCTTTGGATTTGATTTTTCAAGCGCAACATTATGCCTATCAAGCCATTGTTCTGACTGTAGATGCACCGCACATGGGTATTCGAGATCGTGAACGTCGTGCTTACTTTCAGTTACCCGCACATATTCAGGCAGTGCATCATCATCTTGTGAGTACAGCAACCCTCAAAGACAATCAGCATGCTCTATTTGATGGCTTAATGCAGCAAGCCGCCACATGGGAAGATATTGCTTGGCTGGTACAACGCAGCCCGCTCCCTATTTTACTCAAAGGTATTTTACACCCTGCCGATGCACAACAGGCGTATCAATACGGCGTACAAGGGATTATTGTGTCTAATCACGGTGGTCGAGTTTTAGATACCGCAGTCAGTCCAATTCAAGTTTTAAGTACTATCCGAAAAATTTTACCGCACGATTTCCCTATTCTATTGGACAGTGGTATCCGCCGTGGCACAGATATTTTTAAAGCACTGGCCTTGGGAGCAAATGCAGTTTTGGTCGGTCGTCCATATATTTATGGCTTGGCAGTTGCAGGCGCGCTAGGGGCAGCGCATACTATCAAGTTGTTAAAAGAAGAATTTGAAGTCACAATGGCACTTATGGGAACAAACTGCATCGAACTAATCAACAGCAGTTATATTTATCACCAAAACAGCCAATAGCCGAAAAATATTTCACAGCACATGCCGTATATGTAAAAAACAGGGAATTATTACCCTTGCAGATCAATTAAGATACAGATATTGGTTTACAAGTGCCATGATTCTACTTTTAGCGATAGCCTCCTGAAAACAGCTTGTAAATTGATAGAATAGACACAATCTATATTTATAGTAAGTTGCCGTTATCCACGCGATGCAACCGCTACTATTCAAGGAGTTTTCACATGATGTTGGCAGATCCAAGCAAAAAATACCGTCGTATGTACCAGCGTGTCGATTTACCAGACCGCCAATGGCCAAATAACGAAATTACCAAAGCGCCAATTTGGATGAGTACCGACCTACGTGACGGTAACCAAGCGATCTTTGAGCCAATGAACATCGAACAAAAATTCAAAATGTTCCAAATGCTTGTGAAAATTGGTTTTAAACACATCGAAATTGGTTTCCCATCGGCATCTCAAGTTGACTTCGATTTCACGCGTAAATTGATTGAAGAAGGTCATATTCCAGATGACGTGTATATTGAAGTCTTGGTACAAGCGCGTGACCATTTAATCGCACGTACTTTTGAATCTTTACAAGGTGCTAAACGTGC
This sequence comes from Acinetobacter sp. YH12095, assembly GCF_013419245.1. Lineage (NCBI taxonomy): Bacteria > Pseudomonadati > Pseudomonadota > Gammaproteobacteria > Moraxellales > Moraxellaceae > Acinetobacter > Acinetobacter sp. YH12095. The sequence goes on along the minus strand of NZ_VPAL01000004.1, from coordinate 180,213 downwards.
GATTGTGCATATTTATAATGCCAACTCGCCAACCTTCCGCAACAAAGTCTTGAATGTTGATGTTGCGGGTGCCAAACAATTGGCGATCAATGCAGCTAGCAAAGTAAAAGAATACGCAGCGAAGCAACCTGAAACAGAATGGGTATTCCAGTACAGCCCAGAATGTTTTACTGCAACTGAGTTGGAAGTGGCTAAAGATGTTTGTGATGCCGTGACTGAAATTTGGGAAGCATCGCCAACCAATAAAGTGATTTTAAACTTGCCTGCAACGGTAGAAGTGTCTACACCAAACGTGTATGCCGACCAAGTGGAATGGATGCACCGCAACATTGCGCGTCGTGATGGCGTGATCATTTCAGTACACTGTCACAATGACCGTGGTTGTGGTATTGCCGCTTCTGAATTGGCCATCATGGCGGGTGCAGACCGTGTAGAAGGTTGTGTATTTGGTAACGGTGAGCGCACAGGTAACGTAGACGTTGCTGCGATTGCGTTGAACATGTACACCCAAGGTGTTGCACCAGAGTTGGATTTCTCAAACATCAACGAAATTATTGCAACAGTTGAAGAATGCACAGGCTTGCCAGTACACCCTCGTCATCCGTACGCAGGTGACTTAGTCTTTACTGCATTCTCTGGTTCACACCAAGACGCAATTAAGAAAGGTTTTGAGTTCCAGAAAAATGAAGAAATTTGGGATATGCCTTACTTGCCAATTGACCCGAAAGATTTAGGTCGTGACTATGACGCAGTGATTCGTGTCAACTCACAATCGGGTAAAGGCGGTATTGCTTACTTGTTAGAATCGAACTACAACGTGACTTTGCCGCGTCGTTTACAAATCGAATTCTCGCAAATTGTGCAACAACGTACCGATGAACAAGGTACAGAAATTAGCGCAAGCGAAATTTGGAACTTGTTTAAAGAAACTTACGTTGCGGTAAAAGATGCACAATATGCAACACAAAACTACAAATTGTCTGATGAAAATGGCAATCAGGTCATTGAACTAGATGTTGTAGTAAATGGTGAAACGCAGCACTTACGTGGCGAAGGCAATGGCCCAATTTCAGCGATTTTAAACGCATTGCAATTGCCAATTGATGTCTTGAACTACGAAGAGCGCAGCATTAGCTCGGGTGCACATGCAAAAGCGTTGGCTTTAATTGAATTGCAAGTGAAAGGCACAGGTAAATCTGCATTTGGTGCAGGGGTTCATGACAACATTGTGACTTCATCAATTGATGCGATCATTGCTTGTACAAATCGCTTGATTGAGCAAGGTGTATTAAGCACGGATCAAGTGGTTGCTGCCGCAGTTTAAAGCGCTGCAAACGCATAAAAGCATTTTGAAAAGGATACCCCAAGTGGTATCCTTTTGTTTATTCATCCTCAGGATTTAAGGCGAATTATTCCCGTGTCTTTTCCAGCTGACTCAGTAGGCATTGTTGTTCCAGAAAAGTTCCAATTTGAAGAACCCCTAGAGCTCGAATGTGGCCGTGTTCTACCCCGCTTCGAACTGATGGTCGAAACCTACGGCACGCTCAATGCCGATAAATCCAATGCGATTCTGATCTGTCATGCACTATCAGGGCATCACCATGCTGCGGGTTATCATCATGCCGATGATAAAAAAGCAGGTTGGTGGGATGCCTGTATTGGCCCTGGAAAAGCCATTGATACCAGTCGTTTCTTTGTGGTGGCGCTAAACAATATTGGCGGCTGTAACGGTTCTACTGGCCCCACATCGCCTAACCCTGAAAATGACAACCGTCCTTATGGCCCAGACTTCCCGTTAGTTACGGTGCGAGATTGGGTAAAAACCCAAGCCATGCTGTCTGATCGTTTAGGCATTGAGGTCTGGTATTCGATTATTGGCGGCTCTTTGGGTGGTATGCAGGCCTTGCAGTGGTCGGTAGATTATCCTGACCGTCTGAAAAAATGCGTGATTATTGCCAGTGCACCAAAACTGTCTGCACAAAATATTGCCTTTAACGAAGTCGCACGTCAGTCCATTTTATCTGACCCAGATTTTCATCATGGGCGTTATTTGGAACATGACAGCTATCCAAAACGTGGATTGATTTTGGCACGCATGGTCGGACATATCACCTATTTGTCTGAAGAGGCCATGAAACAGAAATTTGGTCGTGACTTAAAATCAGGCAAATTTATGTATGGTTTTGATGTCGAATTTCAGGTCGAAAGCTATTTACGCTATCAAGGCGAGCAATTTAGCCGTAACTTCGATGCCAATACTTATTTAATTATGACCAAGGCACTCGATTATTTTGATCCTGCACGTGAATACGAGCAATCCTTACAAAAAGCCATGGCGAATACAAAATGCAAGTTTTTAGTGGTGTCATTTACCACCGACTGGCGCTTTAGCCCTGAGCGTTCGCAGGAAATTGTGGATGCGCTAATTAGCAATCATAAACCTGTCAGCTATTTAGATATTGATGCCGAACAAGGACACGACTCGTTCTTGTTCCCAATTCCACTGTACGTGAAAGCCATGCGTGCATTCTTGGGCGGAACAGAACATCTTCAAGCAACCCCACAGGAGGCCGTGTAATGCGTCTTGATCAGCAACTTGCCGAAAAGTGGATTAAACCCAATTCTAAAGTACTCGATTTGGGTTGTGGCGATGGTGAACTGTTGGCACACATGAGCAAACAGCATAATATTCGTGCATACGGATTAGAAATTGATCAAGAAAAGATTGCAATTGCGATCAGTCGCGGGTTAAATATCATCCAACAAGACTTGAATTTGGGGCTTAGCCGTTTTGCAGACCAGTCTTTTGACTATGTGGTCATGGCACAAGCCTTGCAAGCAGTAGATGCACCTGACGTATTATTAAGAGATATGGTACGTGTGGGTAAACAGGCAATTATTACCTTTCCGAACTTTGCGCATTGGAAGACTCGCTCTTTTCTTGCCTTAAAAGGGAAAATGCCTGTTTCAGATGCATTACCTTATATGTGGTACAACACCCCAAATATTCATTTGTGTACGTTTCGTGATTTTGAGGCACTTTGTGCCGAAAATAATATTCGCATCATTAACCGACTTGCCGTGAATGGGAATCAACAAGATAGTTTACTCAGTAAGCATCTGCCTAATTTGTTTGGTGAAGTCGCAATTTATCGAGTGAGCGCTCTATGAAAAAACTATTATTAAGCACCACGCTATTGGTTGGACTGTTGAGCATTCAAGCCCATGCAGATTATGTTTCACCATCATCTTCTGTAGCGAGCCAAGCGGCTCAATATTCAACCATGGATATTAATGGCTTGATTAAAGCAGCCAAAGCAGGTCAGGCAGGCGCACAATTTTACTTAGCGACAAAATATCAACAAGGTAAAGACGTTCAACAAGACAGCCGTCAAGCGTTTGCTTGGTACAAAGCTGCGGCAGATCAAGGTTTATCGGCTGCGCAATTAAATGTAGGTCGTATGTTGGCAGATGGTATTGGCACGAAAAAAGACGAAGTCTTAGCACGTCAATATTTTGAAAAGGCGGCTAGCCGTGGTGATAACCGTGCCAGCTTTAACCTTGCCATGATGGAAGAACAAAAGAAAAACTATATGGGTGCGTATCAGTGGTATGAGTTATCTACCCGTGATGGCATGCTCGACAATAAAGTAATTTCTTTGTCTGAAGGTAAGAAAACCGCTTTGGCAGCTAACTTAACTCAAGAACAAATTCGTCAAGCACGTGACCGCGCAGACCAATGGATTCAAGCGCAATAAATTTAACTACGTTTGAAGTGATCTCAAAGCACCTTCGGGTGCTTTTTGTTTTATCCGAAATAAACTGCCTGCATGGCCTGTAGCAGTTCAGGACTGAATTCTTCTACTGCAGCAGAACCTAATGCCGCATCTATACCACAATGCGGACAAATTGCGGTTTGCTCATCATCACACCAATCTTCAATTTCGCTATAAGCAAAAGTTTCCAGACAGTAAAAACAGCCACAACGCTCACTTTGCTGCAGTAATGCGCGGTGCTGACTCGAATAACGGTAAATCTCTGATATTTTGCTCATCATGATTCCCCTACTTTTTGAAACCTAAATATTATTAGCATGTATGAAAACAAATCTGTGCAAGATTAAACTTTTAAGTCTGCAAAATCCGTTAAAATATCCAATATTATTTTGAATTAAGATCTGAATTATGGCTGTAACTGATTGGCGCGCTCAAGGTACTTTGGTTTTAGCAAGCAATAACAAGGGAAAAATTGCAGAATTTGAAACCCTGTTTGCGCAATTAGACTTGCCTGTGCAAGTGATTCCGCAAGGTCAACTAAATATTGAAGATGCTGTTGAAGATGGTTTGAGCTTTGTTGAAAATGCCATTTTAAAAGCACGCCATGCCGCAAAAATTTCAGGAAAGCCTGCCATTGCAGATGACTCTGGTTTATGTGTGCCTATTTTAGGCGGCGCACCGGGGATTTATTCTGCACGTTTTGCAGGCGAACATGGCAATGATGCAGCCAACAATGAAAAACTTTTGAATAAACTCAAACCACTACGTCAAGACGGCGCAGCAATTGAAGGTATGTTTGTTTGTGTTTTGGCTTTGGTTGAACATGCCGATGATCCATTACCACAAATTTTCCAAGGTATTTGGAAAGGCGAGATTTTAGCAGAAGCTCGTGGTGAAAATGGTTTTGGCTATGACCCGCTCTTTTGGTTGCCTGAATTGGGAGTGTCGAGCGCAGAAATGTCGAAAGCAGAAAAGAATAAAATCAGTCACCGTGGTCAGGCGATGCAACTGTTTAAAGCAAGTTTACAAGCTTAGATTTAACAGATGTGATTGATCTTACAGCCCGTTTTCAAACACGGGCTGTTTTATTTTCAAGCTTTACAAATCAGGTCAAACATCCCTTGTCGTCAAATCGCAACACATTCGTCACCGCATTGTCATACAGACCTGTTGAGATAGGCTCAACTATTGAGAGGTCTAAATCATGGCAGGATTATCTATTTGGCACGTGCTGATTTTTGCAATTGTGGTCATTTTATTATTTGGTACATCTAAGCTTAAAAACTTAGGTAAAGATGTAGGTGGCGCGGTCAAAGATTTTAAAAAATCAATAAAAGATGATGAGGCAGAAGCGGCGCAACTGAAAGAACCTCGTACGATTGAACATCAAGCCAATAGCAGTGATGTAAATTCGACTGTAAAGCATTAAGGCTGAGGGTTTGAGATTATGCTCAATATTGGAATGACGGAACTGCTGATTTTCGGCATCATTGCATTATTGGTGCTGGGTCCTGAAAAACTCCCTGAAGCAGCGCGTTTTGTCGGCAAGTGGTACGCTAAAATTAAACGTATGGTCAGTAATGTTCAAAATGACATTGACCGCGAATTGCGTTTATCTGAATTACGCGAGCAAATGCAGCAAGAAATGGCGCGTATTCAGGAACTTGAAGCAAAGATGCAAGCACAAATGCATGAAATGCAGCAAGAAAAAATATTTGAAGATACAACTGCAAAAAGCACACATTCCCCGCATGCCGTATCAAAAAATACCTTACAACAGCATCATTACACCTTGGTTTTAAATACTGAAAAAACCTCTGCGGTGTTACTCCCTAAAACTAAAATGACATCACATTCAAATTTATCTGCGCTACAACATACTACAGCGCCCTATACTGAAATGAAGGTTGCAGTATGAGCCAATCAAACGCTTCTGAGCTTTCACATTTGCCTGTGAAGGCAGAGCAAGTCGCATTAGAAGAAATGCCAATTATCAAGCACTTGATGGTGCTGCGTAATCATCTTTTTAAAATTGTAGGGCTTATTCTTGCCTTATTCTTCTGTTTATTGCCCTTTGCCAATAAAACTTATCAAGTATTGTCGGAACCATTACGTGCACAGTTGCCACATACATCAACCATGATTGCGACTGATGTTACCGCAACCTTTATGGCGCCGTTTAAACTAAACTTTTTTGTCGCGCTGTTCATTGCGATGCCATTTATTTTGTATCAGATTTGGGCATTCGTAAAACCAGCGTTATATGAAAAAGAAAAAAGTTTGGCGCTGCCTTTGCTGATCGGCAGTATTTGCTTGTTCTATATCGGAATTAGCTTTGCTTACTTTGTCGCCTTGCCATCCATTCTGCACTTTTTCATTAGCGTTTCCCCTGAAACAGTCGCCCCGATGACCGACATTAATAGCTATCTTACGTTTTGTTTGAAGCTGTTTTTGGTTTTTGGTTTTACCTTTGAGATTCCAATTGTCACACTTTTGCTGATTATGATTGGTGTCGTGTCTACGCAAACTTTGGTTGAAAAACGTCGCTTTATTATTGTTGGCTGTTTTTTTGTGGCCATGTTTGTCACACCGCCAGACGCTTTATCGATGATCATGCTTGCCATTCCGATGTGGATGCTGTTTGAAATTGGTTTGTTTTTTGGCAAATTAATTGAGAAGCGCCGAGTCAGTCACAGCTAATCTAAAATATTGAATTTTAAAAAGAAGCACATGGTTGCTTCTTTTTTTGTGCGTGTAGATCACAACTGAACGGATTTAATCAGTTTGACACATAAGCTTAACCCGCATGTCATGTTTAGCCACTAATTTACATATAACTTTCAAACGACTAAGCAATTTGCTAGGAAAAAAAATGACTGATTTTATGCCTTACAATGAAGATCAAGAGTTAGATAATAACACTTCAGACAATACGCACTTTCGTGACATTCTAGAACAACGCATGAGCCGTCGCAGTTTAATTAAAAAAACTGCAAGCGGTGCAGCAGCTTTAGCTTTAGCTTCTTCTTTATCTGCATGTAGTGATGATGATGAAGATACAAATGTAACACCACCAACAAGTAAAGAAGAACCCAATACCAAGCCTGAAACATTAACATTTAAAGCTGTAGATAAAAATTTAAATGATATTGTTACTGTTCCTGAAGGTTACCAAGCAACTGTATTATATGCTTTAGGTGACTCAATCAATCCTTCTTATAGCAATTGGAATGCAGATGCAGATGTTCCATCTGGCCCAAGTTTCCAATTCCGCTCTGGTGACTGTCACGATGGCATGAGCTATTTTGGCTTAAGTACTAAAACTGGTCGTTATGATGAAAATGCATCAGATCATGGCTTATTGGTTTTGAACCACGAATATATCAACCAAACCTTCTTACATCCAAAAGGCGCAACTAAAAAGGATGGACGTCGCCCAGAAGATGAAGTGATTCGTGAAGTAAATGCACACGGTGTTTCAGTCGTTCATATTAAGAAAAATGCTGAAACTCAAGCTGTAGAGATTGTGAAGTCATCACCATTTAACCGTCGTATTACAGCTTCGACTGTCATGGATTTTGCAGGGCCTGTAGCTGGTTCTCCATTACTGCACACAGCATTCTCTCCCGCTGGTCGTCAAACTCGAGGCACACAAAATAACTGTGGTAATGGTTATACACCATGGGGCACTTATTTAACTGCTGAAGAAAATTTTATTGGTTATTTCCAACGCTCAGGTACAGACCAATACTCAGCCCGTAGTGAAGCTGAAAAAATAGCACTTAAACGCTATGGCTTAGGCTTAGAGATCTCTTATCAAACTGAAAAAAATGCAGACGGTAGTGTTAAACGTGATGCGAAAAACAACATCATTTATATTTTAGATGCTGATGGTAAAAAAATTCCAGAACGCGATGAGCAAGATCGCATCGTGTATTTGAATAAATCTTCACGCTATGGTTGGGAAACAGCAGAAGCTGGTTTTGAATCTCAAGACATGTATGATCGTTGGGCTGCTAACGTAACCAAAGAGTCTGCAACTCAAGACTATCGTAATGCGCCAAATACATTTGGCTGGATTGTAGAAATTGATCCATTCGATAGCCGCTCAAACCCAGTAAAACGTACTGCATTAGGTCGTTTTGCTCACGAAGACTGTCGCGCCAGCCGCGCAATTGAAGGGCAAAAATTTGCATTCTATATGGGCGATGACTCGCGCGGTGAGTACATCTACAAATTTGTATCAGATGCAACATGGGATCCTAAAGATGTGAATGGTGGCTATCGAGCTGGCGACAAATATATGAATTCAGGGAAATTCTATGTCGCTAAATTTAATGCATCAGGCACAGGAGAGTGGATTGAACTGGCTTATGGTAAAAATGGCTTAACCGAAACAAACGCTATTTACCCATTTAGCTCACAAGCGGATGTCCTTACTTTTGCTCGTCTTGCAGCAGATGCTGTAGGAGCTACAAAAATGGATCGTCCAGAATGGGTTGCTGTAAACCCTGAAAATGGTGAAGTGTACGTGACTTTAACCAATAACTCGAACCGTGGTTCAAGCTATGCAACAGATCCTGCAAACCCACGTAACTACACCGATCCTGAAGGTGGTAAAGGTAACGTCAATGGTCATATTATCCGCTTTAAAGAAGAGAATACTGCAGCAACATCATTTGAATGGGATATCTATCTATTTGGTGCTGAAGCAAGTATGGATCCGACAATTAACCTTTCTAATTTAAGCGATGCAAACGACTTCTCAAGTCCAGATGGTATGTGGTTTGACCCACGTGGTGTTCTTTGGATTCAAACAGATGATGGCGCATATACAGATGTTACAAACTGTATGATGTTAGCAGCACTACCTGGTCAAGTTGGTGATGGCGGTGTTGTAAAAACTGTTGGTGATCAAAGTACAATTGCTGGTGCTCAAGTCACCGATAAAAACTTACGTCGCTTCCTTGTTGGGCCAAAAGAATGTGAAATTACAGGTGTAACCATGACACCTGACTACAAAGCAATCTTTATTAACGTTCAGCACCCAGGTGAAGATTCAAAGAGTTTTGATGCGCCAAGCAGCCATTGGCCTGCAACACAAACTGACATGAACAATAAAACTGCACGTCCTCGTTCAGCAACGGTTGTCATCACCCGTAAAGACGGCAAAGCAATTGCTGGATAACATCCATAAATTAAATATGCCGACATCACGTCGGCATTTTTTATGCCTCAATGTTCAACTGTTGCTGCACAATATCTCCCTTTTGCTCACCATATTGTGTTTTTTCCAGCCATGTAAATTGCTGCGCCTGCATACGTAAAAAATTGGAACAACGTGTACCGTAAAGTGGACTTTGAATAAAAGTCGATGACAACAACGCTTCCATCTCCAATGAAATCCCTGTTTGCGGTAACAATTCAGATGCAACTTTGCGTTCATCTTGCAAAATATCCCACGCCGCAGCATTTAGCTCTGCCGTTGCAAGATCAGGCAATTGCAGCATCGGTAAAAACTCCTGCGTAAAGCGTTTGCGTAAGCGTGCAGTTTTCTCCCAAGGGTCACTCATCAATCCATTCGACACCACATAAACGCCTTTAGCTAAAACCTGCGGCGCTTCTCCACGGTTACTCATGTACACCGCTTGAGTGGTGTCACCCACAAATAAATTAAAACCTGCATATTCACATTGCTGTTTTTCTAAGGCTTGCGCAAAACGGATAGGCGTTTGCTCAGATTCTAAAAAAGCCTGAATAATATGCCCACGTGAAGTTGGATATTCACGAACATCATTCGCATCACGATAATTGGTAATCACAGCCCAGCGTCCCGATGGGGTAATGCCCATCCACGTACCGCCCGATTCTAAATCTTGCCCTGCAACAATTGGACTATCAGACCATGCTGCCAGTGCTGCTGTCGGACGCCGATAGAACTCATCTCGATTTGAAATCAAACACAGTGGTGTGTCTGTCAAGACCTGCCAAGCCAATGCCACAATACACATAATTTAAACTCTTGATCTTTACACATTGAATGTACAACATTTTTCATCACATTCAGCTAAAATCTGTGCAAAACAGAATCACAAGGAACAGGAATGCTCACCTATCCAAATATTGACCCCGTTGCTATTTCGCTCGGGCCTTTACAAGTCCATTGGTATGGCTTGATGTATTTACTGGCATTTTTATTTGCATGGGGTTTGGCAACTTACCGTGCCAAACAACGTGGCTGGACACCAGACATGGTTTCCGACCTGATCTTTTACGGCGCTTTGGGCGTGGTGATTGGTGGACGTGTCGGTTATGTGTTTTTCTACGGCTTTGAACAATTTTTGGAAAATCCACTGTGGTTATTCCAAGTCTGGACAGGCGGCATGAGTTTCCATGGCGGCTTTCTGGGCGTGATTTTAGCCATGCTGTTCTGGTGTAAAAAATACAAAATGACGTGGTTTCAAACTTTGGATTTTATTGCCCCATGTGTACCTACAGGTCTAATGTTTGGTCGTATTGGTAACTTTATTGGTGGTGAATTATATGGTCGCCCTGTGACCGATCCGAATTTTGCTTTGGGGATGATTTTCCCGACCGATCCTTTACAATTGGTACGTCATCCATCGCAATTGTATCAAGCCTTATGTGAAGGTCTAATCCTGTTTATTGTACTGTGGTGGTTTAGTTCAAAGCCACGTCCACGCATGGCAGTGTCTGCCCTATTCCTGATTGGTTATGGTTTGGCGCGCTTTGTTGTCGAATTTTTCCGCGAACCCGATCATGGTCAGCTCTTTATTGCATGGATGAGTAAGGGACAATTCCTGAGCTTACCAATGATTTTGGTCGGTTTCTGGATGATGTGGTATGCCTATCAAAAGAAAATTTATGATTGGGGGCCGCAAAAAAACAGCTAAGCTACTACCCATTTAAATGCAGGTTTCATCCATTCAGGCGAAGTCAATCTTCGCCTTTTTTATGCTACAGTGCTATCTATTACTTACACTTTTCAGACATCAATATCTCACATGCTTGAATTTTGGTTTAACCCACAGGTTGCGGTCACAAAGAAAATTGCCCTGCTGATGGTGATCGCGCTGGTCACTGCAGCGGTATACTTCTTAGAACCCTTAAAGCTCGATGCGATTTTAATGTTTCTGGCCACAGGTATTGTTTTTTTAATTTGTCGTTACTGCAAAATTCATTTTACTGCACAACATCCCACAGGTTGGTTGGCACGACTATTGACTTGGATTCCACTGGCGTTGTTACTCGCAATAATTTTCATGCAGATTCAACACGGTGAAATTTTACTGTCGGGCGCTCAAGGCATTGGCTTTACCGCTTTGGCTATTTGCCTGTTTTCGCCGTTGGCTTTACTGCATCAACATCACGCTTCCGACACACAATAAAGTCACAACTTTAAAAACTCTGCTATTATTCTTTCTGATTTACTGGGCATCGAATTGCCCAAACAAAAAATATTTCTTTTGCTTGACCAGAGAACGCTATGCGCCAGTATTTAGACCTACTCCAACATATTCTTGACCATGGTGGCGACAAAGGTGACCGTACCGGAACAGGCACACGTTCAGTGTTTGGGCACCAAATGCGTTTTAACCTTGCACAAGGTTTTCCACTGCTGACTACCAAAAAAGTACATTTCCGTTCTATCGTAATTGAGCTGTTATGGTTTTTAAAAGGCGATACCAACGTCAAATATCTACAAGAACATAAAGTCAGTATTTGGGATGAATGGTCTACCGCAGAACAAACCGCGCGCTTTGGTCGTCCTGAAGGTGAACTTGGCCCAGTGTACGGACATCAATGGCGTAATTTTGGTGCAACACAAAAAGCCGATGGTCTGTATGAGCAAGATGGTTTTGACCAAATTGCATGGTTAATCAATGAAATTAAAACCAATCCAAATTCACGTCGTTTAATCGTGTCAGGCTGGAACCCGAAAGAAGCAGGTCAAGTTGCTTTACCGCCTTGCCATACTTTATTCCAGTTTTTTGTGCACAACGGCAAACTCTCATGCCAGCTATATCAACGCAGTGCCGATGTGTTTTTAGGCGTGCCTTTTAATATTGCCAGCTATGCTTTACTAACCCACATGATCGCGCAAGTCTGTGATTTAGAAGTCGGAGATTTTGTCTGGACAGGTGGCGATACGCATTTATATGCCAACCACTTTGAACAGGCACAGTTACAGCTAAGCCGTGAACCACTGGCGTTATGTCAGTTAAAACTCAATCCTGAAATCAAAGATATTTTCGATTTTAAATTTGAAGATATTGAAATTGTAGGCTATGAGTCACATCCTGCAATTAAAGCACCTGTCGCTGTTTAATTGCCTGTTGCTAGATTTATCATCTCAACATTTAAATTGCCCCAACGTCCCCAAAAGATGCTTGGCAGACTAAGAAAATACGAGCCGAATTATGTCATTTCAAAATTTAGAAGTTGTACACGTAGTCGCTATGGATCAACAACGCTGCATTGGTCAGGGTAACCAATTGCCGTGGCATATTTCGGCAGACTTAAAACACTTCAAAGAAATCACCCAAGGTGGCGTGGTGATTATGGGACGCAAAACCTTGGAGTCGATGGGACGCACCCTGCCTAAACGTGTCAATTGGGTGATTACCCGCGACCCAAACTGGGCATTTGAAGGCACAAAAGTGGCGCATAGCATTGAAGATGCCTTGCAACAAGCCGTTGCCGATGTTCAAGCCTCAGAAAAACCAAACACTTTATTTATTATTGGTGGTGGTGAAATTTTTAGCCAAACCATGCCGATTGCTGACCGTTTGGAACTGACGCATATTGAATTGGATGTTCAGGGAGATGCGCATTATCCTGCCATTCCTGCCGAGTTTAAAAAAGTGGCCTCAGAACAGCATGTCGATGAAAAATCAGGGATTGCCTTTGAGTTTGCCCGCTATCAAAAATAATGCTGACAGCCTTGGCAATATTTGATTATGATGACTTAAACGGAATTTAACTTTGCCTCAGGAATGGCGGATGCTGCATTTCATCTTCAGTTTAGGTGTCGTTCTTTCTTCTATTTGGCTCAGTATGGCCTTGTGGATTCATCAGCCTTTGGGTTGGTTAATGAGCCGTGTGCTGATTGGGACTTGGCTAGCCTTCACCCTCAGCATTTTGGGCATTTATATCACTCAGCATTTGCTCAGTCGCAATCAGGATATTTTGGTTTATCTTTTGGGTTTTACCTTGGGGCTGTTTTGGTATTTTGGGATGGATGCCAAGCAAGACCGTGACTGGAACCCTGAAGTAGCCCGTATGCTGCATTATGAACAAGTACAAGATCAGGTCACGCTGCACAATGTCCGCAATTTTGACTGGCATGCCGATGGTCGCTATACCGAACGTTGGGAAACCCGCCAATTTAACCTGAAACAGATTACGGGGGTGAATATCATCACCTCTTACTGGATGGGGCCAAAAATTGCGCATACCTTAGTCAGTTTTGACTTTGCCGATCAAGCGCCACTCACCTTTTCCATTGAAATTCGCAAAGAAAAACACGAAGAGTTTTCTGCGATTGGTGGCTTCTTTCGGCAATATGAACTCAGCCTTGTCGCTGCCGATGAAAAAGATATCATCTACACCCGCAGCAATATTCGGGGTGAGCAAGTTTATTTTTTCCCGATCCAGCTCAATCCACAAGAAGCACAAGCACTGTTTCAGGAATATCTGCATAAAGCCGATGCTTTAGCCGCCAAAGCGCATTGGTATAATACGTTGACCAGTAATTGCACCACGCTGCTGTTTGACATGATTCAGGCAGTATCTCAAAAACGTTTCCCTGCCGACTATCGTCTGTTTGCTTCGGGTTATTTACCCAATTATTTATATGATTTGCATGCGCTGGATCATCGTTGGGATATGCAAACTTGGTATCAACGTGCCCACATTAACCCACGTGTGGAAAACTTAAAAGATATCCACAGCCAAGACTTTTCCGCGCTCATTCGACAAGGCGTGCAGCTCGATTCTTCAGCAAACATCAGCACGCCTTATTCGCATCCGACTTATCAGAACAAAGTGCTGCCCTGACCTATTTTGGTCATTTTGCGCAGATACAATCAATTCAGAGAAAAAACCACACCATATCTTGGAAAAAGTTGCAGCAAACATACAAATTTAACTAGAGCCACGGCGCATAATTTGTTTAGATAGCAACAATTTCAAAAAATTAGAGATCATTCCATGCTAAAAAAATACTTCGGGATCACCTTATTGGGTGCAATGATTGCTTTATCAGGATGTGAAACTATGCCAACTCAAACGAGTGCAAGCCAAATTAGCGCAATCAATCAAGCCAACTTAGTACAACGTACATGGACTGCTACGCAATTGGGCAACAGCATGTTAAAAACAGAAGCAAACCGCCAAAACTTGCCATATTTAAACTTTGATGCCGCCACACAAACAGTCACAGGTTCAGATAGTTGTAACCGACTCAGCGGTAGTTATGTCGCAGGACGTGACACCCTACAATTGGGGCAATTGGCAACCACGCGAATGGCTTGCTTAAATAACAACAACTTAGATCAGAAATTTCATGAAGCCCTAAATAAAGTGACGCATTATCAGGTCTATGGTAAAACCCTGAAATTGCTAGATCGCCATGGAAATTTACTGATTCAATTTGAAACACCAACGGCTGCACGTTAACGGCTAAGCCTAATAATAGACAGGCTTAAAATGGTTTATTCATAAAATATAAGGACAAAATCATGCAACAAGCATTGTTTGGTGGCGGATGTTTCTGGTGTGTCGAAGCCGTATTTTTACAACTGCAAGGCGTAGAAAAAGTCACCAGCGGTTATGCAGGTGGACATACCTTAAACCCAAGCTATGAAGATATTTGCCGTGGCGACAGCGGACATGCAGAAGTCATTTTGATTGATTTTGATGAGCAGCAGATCAGCTATTCACAATTACTTGAGGTGTTTTTTGCCACACACGACCCAACCACATTAAACCGTCAGGGCAATGATGTCGGCACACAATACCGCTCTGTGATTTATTATTTAGATGCTACACAGCAACAAGCTGCCACCGAGATGATTGCAGCATTACAAGCTGAAGGTGTGAATGTTGTGACTGAACTCAGTGCAGCACCTGAATTTTACCCTGCAGAAGACTATCATCAGAATTTCTTTGCCAAAAATCCAAATCAGGGCTACTGCAATTTTTCCATTCCACCGAAACTGAATAAATTACGCAGTAAATTTCAGCATTTACTGAAAGTATAACCATTGGATTTAAAAGCAAGTACAAAACGGTGATACTCATCTTTTGATGACATCACCGTTTACACCACTATTTATTTTACAAAAGTCGTCCAGACAAATGCCTGAGTACGTCCTTGTAAGGTCATCTTCAACTGATCGCCCGACTGTAATGCTGCCACCCCTGCAGGTGTACCAGTCATTACCACATCACCAGGTTCTAAACTAAATACTTGGCTAATATCTGCCAACAATGCCACAATATCAAAAATCAATAAACTGGTATCGCCTTGCTGACGTAATTCATCATTAATGTCCAAACAATATTGCACGTTTTTCCAGTCCTGAATTTCCGATACATCCACCCAATCTGCCAACACACAAGAACCGTCAAACGCTTTGGCTCGTTCCCACGGCTGTCCTTTTTTCTTAAGTTCATCCTGCAATTCACGCAAAGTTAAATCCAAGCCCAAAGTCACTGCACCTACAGCATCCAATACTTTGGCAGGATCTGTGTCTGCATTTAAAGGCTGGTCAATGCGTAAACTCAATTCACATTCATAGTGACAATTGCCCCAGACCTTATTCCACGTAATCCCATCACTTAAACTGCGTAAACTGCTTGGCGGTTTAATAAATAACACAGGATGATCAGGTACAGCATTACCTAATTCTTTGGCATGGTCTGCATAACTGCGACCGACACAGACAATTTTAGATGGACGTGTACTCATGATCATCCTCGAATAACTCGTAAATTGGGAAAATTAGAACTTACTTTTTAAAAGTATTTTCAAAAACCGTTTGTTCTGCAGGCAGATTAAATGCACGTTTCGGTACAATCACCACTGTACGATTTTTTAATTCCAGCATATAGGTGAGTTTACCCACAGCGAAATTTTGCACCTCGTTATAATGAAATACCTGTTTACGACCATTGGCATACAGCTCGGCATAGTCCTGAAATAAATCAATGCCTTGCTCGCTTTTTCCAAATTGGTATTTTACAAACTGGCGTTTAAACATCATTGGCAAAAACCAATAACGCATTAAAGTTTGCAAGATTAAAAAGAAAGCACCGAGTGCAACATAATAGCGACCTACCCCATCGAAGCCCAAATAAAAGCCCCAAGCAATAATCGCCACACTAATCAACGGTGTAATAAAACGGGTAAATTGTTTTTTACCAAAAGTCGCAAGGGCAAAGCCGTCTTGAGATTCTTCTAAATTTAAAAAATAGCGCAAAGACAATGCTGGCTGCGTGTCAGACATAAGCTCATCATCAAGTCATTCAAATTGAGCTAAATCTTACACTAGATTGAGCACTTTCCTTATTTTTTTCGTGTTTATTCGCTCAAAGCCAGACGTAAAACAATGGTCATGCTTTTGACACAAAAATTTCATCATTTTTAGATAGTGTAGATGCAAAAAAACCGCATCAAAAGTGCGGTTTTTTATTTCAAGTTGGTGCGCTCAGAGAGATTCGAACTCCCGACCCCTTAGTTCGTAGCCAAGTGCTCTATCCAGCTGAGCTATGAGCGCGACGACTTGATGGGGTGCATTATACGTGTTTTTTTCTGGCTGTTAAGTATTAATTCATCATTTTGCAATCAAATGCACAGATATTGGACGATTCAAAAGAATTTTAACGTAAAACCATGAGTACGCTATTCTTTTTAATAAACTGATTATTGTTTGAGTTTACTAAATTTCAGGCACAAAAAAGCCGCATTTAAGCGGTTGATTGTTTAAGTTGGTGCGCTCAGAGAGATTCGAACTCCCGACCCCTTAGTTCGTAGCCAAGTGCTCTATCCAGCTGAGCTATGAGCGCATTACTTGTGTGCCAATTTAGGCGATACGTTACTGTTCGGTTTACTTATTGGTGCGCTCAGAGAGATTCGAACTCCCGACCCCTTAGTTCGTAGCCAAGTGCTCTATCCAGCTGAGCTATGAGCGCGACATAAGTAAAGCGTGGCGGTGAGAGAGGGATTCGAACCCTCGATACAGTTACCCGTATGCGTCCTTAGCAGGGACGTGGTTTCAGCCACTCACCCATCTCACCGTAACGTGCCGCCATAATACAAATTAAGTGCTAGCACTGCAAGCTTCGATACCACAATTTTTGCATATTTTTGCTCAATTAAATATTTTTTAAACAATTTTCAGGATTCATCACCAGAATTACGCCTGAACTTTTGGCAATCGCTGCACAAAAACTAGAAACATCGTAAAATAACGACAGAAAACACATTATTGCAATCATTTACGTGCAGTCTTTCCGTACATGACTTATGCTAAACCTATCTTCTGACATGAAGTTTATTCCATGATGAAAAATTGGGTCGATCCTGAAGCGAAAGCTGAAGCCGAACGCTACGAAAATCCTATTCCAAGCCGTACCTTAATCTTAGAAACCATTGAAACCTTGCAAGCGGCACAGTCACATGCAGACTTGGTAGAGCATTTTGCGATTGCCGATCAAAAAAGTATTGATGCCCTGAGCCATCGTTTAATTGCCATGGTACGTGATGGTCAGCTCATGAAAGATGGATTCAAGTTCCAGCTGGCTGCAGAACAACCGACTCATGACGCCACGGTTTACATCAACAGTAAAGGTTTAGGCACAGCCAATATTGCAGGTCATGAAGATATTTTATTGCCTGAACGCGAACTACGTTTGGTGTTTAATGGCGATCAAGTCAAAGTCCGCCAGACATCGGTAGATCGTAAAGGCAAGGCATGGGGGTTTATTACCGAAGTCACCCAGCGTCGTGTCAAACAAATCATTGGTAAATTGTCAGAATACGATGGTGAATATTTTATTCAGCCTGCCCAGCCAAATAGCCATCAACCCATTACCCTTGAAAAAGAATTAATTGAACATGCCCAAGTTAAATTGAGCGATTCTGTGCGCATTGCGATTGACGACTATCCAACCCGCGAAGAATTTGCCACAGGACATATTATTCAGTCGATGGCAGACAAAGCCGAAACTGAAATTATTATTCCGCAAACCATTTTAGAATTTGGTCTGCCGTATGAATTTCCTGAAGATGTCATTCAAGAAGCCGAAAGCTTTCAAGAACCGACAGCCCAAGACCGTGAAGGACGTGTTGATTTACGCGATTTAGCCTTAGTGACTATTGATGGTGAAGATGCCCGCGACTTTGACGATGCGGTATACGCCGAAAAACGTCCAGGCGGTGGTTACCGTGTCGTAGTCGCAATTGCCGATGTCAGCCATTACGTCCGCACAGGCAAACCGTTGGATGATGAAGCTCAGGAACGTGGGACTTCAGTCTATTTCCCGCATTTTGTATTGCCGATGTTGCCTGAAGCTTTATCGAATGGCTTATGTTCGCTGAATCCGCAGGTTGACCGTTTGTGTATGGTCTGCGATTTAAAACTGTCACGCGCAGGTCGGGTCACAGGTTTTGAATTTTATCCATCGGTCATGCATTCCAAAGCACGTTTAACCTATACTCAAGTGGCACAATATTTTGAGGGTGATAGTGCGGCAATTCCAGAAGATCGGGAGGTGTGCAAATCATTAAATACTCTGTTCCAACTGTATCAAGTGCTGAAAGGTTTACGTGCTGAACGTCATGCCATGGAGTTTGAAACCGTTGAAACCTACATGACCTTTGATGAGTTAGGTGGAATTAAAGAAATTTTGCCGCGCAGCCGTAACGATGCGCATAAACTGATTGAAGAATGTATGTTACTCGCCAACGTCGCAGCAGCAGAATATGCACTCAAACATGATGTGCCGATGCTGTACCGTGTGCATGAACCGCCAGAGTTTTCACGTATTCAAAAAGTCCGTGATTTTGTCAAATTACTTGGGCTACATTTTCCAGAACAACCCACTCAGGCCGACTATCAAGCGGTGATTGAAGCCACTAAAGATCGTATTGATGCACCAAGTATTCACGCGGTGTTATTACGCTCAATGATGCAAGCCTATTATGGCGCCAATAATTCAGGTCACTATGGTTTAGCTTACGATGCCTACACGCATTTCACTTCACCAATCCGTCGCTACCCTGACCTATTGTTGCATCGTGCCATTAAAGCGCATTTAAAACAAAAACCATCACCACTTTCGGGCGCAGCTTTAGATGATGCAGGCGAACATTATTCTGCAACTGAACGTCGTGCCGATGAAGCCTCACGCTCTGTCACCACATGGCTAAAATGCCACTATATGCAGCAGCATTTGGGTGAAGAATTTGTGGGCGTAATTTCTGCAGTAGCCGAATTTGGTTTATTTGTTACTCTCAAAGACCTTTATGTCGATGGCATGATTCATGTCAGCCAGTTGGGCGATGACTTCTTTGTATTTGACCAAGCCAGCCAAAGTCTAATTGGACAAGCACGTGGTCAAAGCTTTAGCTTGGGCGATGAAGTTAAAATTAAAGTCGCGGCTGTCAATTTAGAAGATCGCAAAATTGATTTTGAGCTCATGCAGCAACTCACCCATGCAGGTCGTGCTATTCGTATGCGCGCACCGCGCGTGGCAAAACCGTTCAGCCGTGAAGCCACTGAAGAAGTTTTTTCTGAGCGTCCAAGCAAGGCGACTTTAAGTGAAAACGGTGAGCAACCTGTGCCGAAGAAAAAGCCAAAAAGCAAACCGAGCTCTTACGGTAAAAAAACCTCAGCGAAGTCGGAAGCTAAACCGAAAGACAAAGCCAAAAAAAAGACCAAGGTGAAAAAGAAAAAATCCAATGCCAAAGCAAAGGGTGAGTAAATTTTACTAAATAAAAAAGAGTG
Organism: Acinetobacter sp. YH12095; assembly: GCF_013419245.1. Lineage (NCBI taxonomy): Bacteria > Pseudomonadati > Pseudomonadota > Gammaproteobacteria > Moraxellales > Moraxellaceae > Acinetobacter > Acinetobacter sp. YH12095. The sequence continues at coordinate 160,403 of NZ_VPAL01000004.1, read as the reverse complement.
CTACGGTGCTCTTTTTCATTTAATATATCTCTATAAAAATAAACCACTTAAAAATCATGACATCACAGAAAATTACTAAATACTATTACCATGAATATGTAATATGCTTAGTCTTTGTACTTAGTATTTCAGCACTGATTGCTCTCTTTTTTATAGACTTCACCCCAACAAATCAAGTCAAAATCACAGCCTTCATTGTTGCAACGTTGATTTATTTGGCTGTTTTGATCTACTTTTATGTTCTGCATAGATACGGACAATGGATCATTCCACGTACATGGACAAATGTACAAAAAAAGCCAAAATTCTATTTTTTACTCCTCTTCCCTATTTTTGTAATTCTGTTTCTTTACTTAAATCTAGTTGTCTATCCTCCTCTGCTTCATACCCTAGTTTTGGGTACACCTACTGTGGTGACATTGGAAGCAAGCGCTGTTAAAAAACATGGTAAAAAAGGAAGTGTCTACTATTCTATTGAAACACCGTATGACTCTACTGGTATGTTTCGAATCAATGTAGATGAATATGAACACTACAAAAATCAAAATCTATTCATAAAATTATCGGTCATTGAGGGTCGCTTTGGCACCTACATCCAAGATATTCAATCTATCCACGGTGAAACAAGAGCGAATAAATAGCACCCAAGGCTTGATTTATCCTTCTAGAAGCCTTACTTCTACAAATAACACAGGAAATAAATCGGCAGACCGACATGACATTAGAAAAGGCAACTTTGCCTGTTCCACAATTTGATCAAATTACCCTGGCAGATTTAAAACAAAAAATTGAGCATGCCATTCAGCAGGGACAAAACTTTTTAAATAATCTGACTGCAGTACCTGAAAATACGACGGCGCAATTAAATGTTTTAGAACAGATTGATCAGCTCGAAAATAACATGAGCGAAGCATGGGGCGTGCTGTCACATTTAAATGCGGTCATGAATAATCCTGAAACCCGCGAAGTGTATCAAGCGCTGTTACCAAGTTTAAGCGACTACTACACTCAATTGGGTCAGCACACGGTGTTGTATCAAAGCTATCAACATATTCACGACGCCAACACCTTTAAAGATTTGCCTGCTGCACAACAAAGCGCAATTCAACTGGCATTGCGCGACTTTAAACTGTCAGGTGTGGCCTTAGAAGGTGAAGCTAAAAAACGCTATGCTGAAATTTCAGCGCGTTTATCGCAACTGTCATCAGACTTTTCCAATCATGTATTGGATGCCACCCAAGCCTATTACAAAGTATTGTCCGAAGATCAGCTCAAAGGTTTACCGCCAAGCAGCGTTGAATTGCTGAAACAATATGGTCAGCAACGCGAATTGGAACAAGCTGTGGCAACACTGGATATTCCTGCCTATTTAGCCATTATGACCTATGCCGATGATCGTGCTTTGCGCGAAACCTTGTATCAGGCATACACTACTCGCGCGTCCGATCAATCAGCCCAGTCTGAATTTGACAACACCCCGATCATGGAAGAAATCTTGCGTTTACGTCAAGAAATGGCGCAATTGCTCGGTTTTAACAACTATGCAGAATTATCCCTTGCCAGCAAAATGGCACCAAGTGTCGAAGCAGTCGATCAATTCCTGCGTGAACTGGCAGAACATGCTCGTGCACCTGCAGAACAAGAAATTGCCGAACTCAAAGCCATTGCCGCCCAAGATGGGATTGATACCTTACAACCGTGGGATACAGGCTACTATTCTGAAAAATTAAAATTACAGCAATTTAACCTTTCACAAGAAATGTTAAAACCATATTTCCCTGCACCGAAAGTGGTTGAAGGTCTATTTAGCATCGTCAAGCGTTTATACGATATCGATATTATTGAGCGCGCTGCCCCTGTTTGGCATCCTGATGCACGTTATTTTGAACTTGAAGATCAAGGTCAAGTGATTGGTGGTTTTTACTTTGATCTATATGCCCGTACAGGCAAACGCGGCGGCGCATGGATGAGTGGTTTCCGTTCACGCATGCAATTGGCACAAGGTTTACAAAAACCAATTTGCTATATGGTGTGTAACTTTACCCCACCTGTTGCAGACCAACCCGCGCTTTTAACGCATGATGAAGTCATCACCCTATTCCATGAATTTGGACATGGCTTACATCACATGCTAACTGAAGTAGATAATATTGCTGTGGCAGGTACACATGGTGTCGCTTGGGATGCGGTGGAATTACCAAGCCAATTCATGGAATTTTGGACTTGGGATCAAGATAGTTTAGATATGCTGAGTGCGCATATTGAAACCCAAGACACCCTGCCAGAACACCTGCTTAAAGCACTGTTAGATGCACGTTTCTTCCAGTCGGGAATGCAGAGCCTGCGCCAAATTGAATTTGCCCTGTTCGATTTAAGTATTCATCGCAGCAACCCTGCTTTAAATGCGGAACAGATTCAAGCCATGCTAGATGATATTCGTCAAAACTATGCCGTTGCGCCAACTACAGCTTACAACCGCTTCCAGCACAGCTTCAGCCATATTTTCGCAGGCGGCTATGCTGCAGGATATTATTCATACAAATGGGCAGAGGTTTTGGCCAGCGATGCCTTTGATCGCTTTGAAAATGAAGGGCTATTTAACACCGAAACTGGCAAGCAGTTTAGACAGTTTATTCTAGCAGTTGGCGGAAAAGATTCAGCGCTTGACGCATTTATCAATTTCCGCGGACGCGAGCCAAAAATAGACGCACTATTACGTCATCAAGGTTGGACGAACATAGTCAAAAACGCTTAAACTAAGAACTTTAGATGAAGTTAGGGGAGTCGTGATGACCATTAAACGTCGTTTCATTGCAGGCGCAAAATGTCCGAAATGTCAGGCGATGGATCGGGTTGTCATGCTCACCGCTGACGAAGCTGAATGGATCGAATGTATCGAGTGTGATTATACGGAAAACCGTCCAACACATATTGATGAACCTGAAATCCCAGAGGTTTCAGATGAAATTGGGGTGATCCAGTTTAAGCCGCGTCAGTCAAAGTAAAACAATAAGGTTCAACAACGCATGACTGAAGATCAACGACATAACCCTAAGCTCTTATGGGCCATTACGGGCGGGTTAATTATTGTCATTATTGCCGTATTTATCTTTCAATGGATGGGCGATAGCGACAATACTGCGCCTATAGAAACTGCCCCAACTACGGCGTCTGTAGCGAAAGCTGTACCTGCTGAAGCAACGCCATTGCAAGAAGATGAAGCAGCACCAAAACAGTTGGTCACAGAAGATTTACTCAAAGCACCTATATCTGAGAATGCAGCGCTTGCCAAAGAAGAAGTGGCTAAATTAGATGACATTCAAAATCAGCTGAATGATCAACGTGCCTTATTAAAACAGCAACATAACGATGCTGATGAATTGATTAAACTGAAAGAAGAACAAATCAAAATACTGGAAGCCCAACTGGCACAGTAAGCCTCCTCTGCTTCACATCAGTCATTTTAAAATACGATAAAGGGTCAGTGTTGTAGCCAATTTAAGCTAGAATAGCCAGAGGTTATTCTGGCTTTATTTGTATGACATCTTCTGGTTCTGCCCAACAAAATTTGCACAAAGCAATTATGCTGTTGACCTGCTCTGCCTTTCTGTTTTCACTCATGGGAGTGTGCGTTCGTTACGCCTCAGAAACGGTAGATAATGCCACAGTGGTATTTTTCCGTAATTTCATTGGTTTGTTTATTTTTATCCCGCTCATTTTCAATAAAGGCTTGGGCTTTTTTAAAACTGAAAAGTTATGGATGCACACTTGGCGTTCGGTGGTCGGCTTAACCGCCATGTATGGTTTTTTCTACGCGATTGCCAATCTAAAACTGTCCAATGCGATGGTCTTTACCTATTCATCGCCTATTTTTATTCCCTTAATTGCATGGCTATTCCTTAAAGAAAAAATCACCAAACCGATGCTATGGGCTGCGTTCATTGGTTTATTTGGCGTGTTATTTGTCGCCAAACCCGATGCAGGTATGTTTAATAGCATGTCCGCAATTGGACTCAGTGCCAGTTTTTTAGCAGCGATGGCTTTTGTCACGGTACGCGCCCTGACTCAAACCGAACCGCCTGAACGCATTGTGTTTTATTTTTGCATGATTGGGACACTCATTTCTGTTGTACCGATGTTCTGGTCATGGCGTCCTTACAACTTAAAAGAATTGAGTTTTTTAATTGGTGCAGGATTGCTGGCCAATATCAGTCAGATCTTTATGTCCAATGCCTACCGTCTTGCCCCTGCTGGGCAAATTGGCCCTGTCAATTACATTGCGATTATTTTTGCAGGGATTTGGGGCTTTAGCTTTTGGCATGAAACGCCAGACTTATTTAGTTTAATTGGCTTTGCCCTAATTTTGCTTGCCATTATTTTGTGCAGTCCACTGTTACAAAAACACCTGAATCATCACTCCCCGCATTCATAATGCTGCTTTGTATTCCCTGCATATCAACCTATTAAAAAAACACCCCGTAGTGAACCACAGGGTGTTTTTAAATAATAAGATGACAGTGATTAAGTATCCATGTGCTTATTCATACCAGCCGAATAGCTTGAACGCATACGGTGCATAGGCAATAATCAACATCGCAGGAAGCATCACAATCATAGGCAAAATCCAACGCTCATAACGATAATAGAACGATTTATGACGAACTTCTGCATCGGCTGCAGCGACTTCTTCATCTCCAATCGACTGCCTTGCCAATAAGTGATTCAGCGCTACAGGTGGCGTCACATAGCCTAATTCAAAACCAATTAGGGTAATCATCCAGAAATGCGCAGGATGTATCCCATATTGATAAGCTACAGGCGCAACCGTTGCAGAAATTAGAATCACCGCACCGAATGGATCCATAATCATGCCCACAAAAATCATCAAGGCAACAATCAGGCTAATCACAATAAAGATGCTGCTAATGTCGGTTGGGAACGCTTCCATAATTTCAATGCGTTCTAAATAGCCACCTACACTGACTGAAAGCGCCATCAAAATTACCAATGCCCCAATATGTCCCACCGTTTCACTGGTCGATAAATGCAGAGCTTTGAAGAAACCATACTGACGCAATGGTGAATCAGGTGCAGTCAATAATGAGCGCTCAGATGAAGCTGCTGTCTGTTGTGCTACAGGCTTGTGATCTAAAGTCTGATCCCACTGCCCCATGGCTGGAATAGGCGCAGGTTCATGGCGCAATTTATCAAACAACACCATCATCAATAAAATAACCGGCATCATTACAGGTGCAGTAAATTCATTCATATTGGTGTCTAAAGCATATTTATAGAACAACCAAATCAACACAAAAATGAGGATATATGGTAGTACAGGGCCAAAAGCACGTAAGGACAATGGCGCAGCTATGTTCGGTGCAGCAATGCGGAATTTATTTTCAGCAAAGAACAACGAAATCACTAAAAATAGGGTTGAAGTCAGTAGGAACACATACAAACCATAGTGATACAGCATGTCCGTTGTGACTTCTTTATTCAGCGATGCCACCACAACAATCAATAGGCATGGACGAAGCACGACCCCCATTGAACCCGACATAGCTGTTGCCGCCAGTGCAAACTGACGTCGTCCACCCGCATTCCAAACTTCTTTATAAATGATCGCACCTGCAGCAATGACAAAAATCCCCGATGCACCGGTATAAGCCGTTGGTAATGCAGCAGCAATCAGAATCAGCCAGGTTAAAGTTTCAGGTGCCAAATTCCACGGACGCAGAATATTCAGGAACAAATCCACAATTCGGGTTTGTTTGAGCAACATCCCCGCCCAAATAAACAAAGCCAAGTTCAAGAAAATACTAGAGAATTCGACCAGTTGCCCTAGGTAAATCCCTTGCCCCATTGGATAATCCATCAGGAAGGTAAAAGAGAAACCCGTACTAATTGCCATATAGGCATACAAAGGTACGCTCAGGAAAGCAAGACCTAAACTACCGCCTTCACGGGTCGGTGCAGGTGGCTTAATAAGCTGGAATAAACTAATTAAAGTCAGAGTTGCAAACAGAATCATCCACATCCAGTAAATGATTTGCGTTTCACCACTCATCGGTACGCCTGAATTGAGTACTGAACGATATTGACTGATACTTGACGAGGTTAAGAAACCATTCGCCACCACCATTAAGGTCGAATACACCTTGAAGTCAATTTTGGTCGCAGGGCCACGTAAACCAATGTGATGGGTCTTTAAAGTGGCACTAATTGCAGCAAAGACCACCATCAATACCAATAAAATGGCACGGTTTTCAGTACCAAATTTAAAAATACCAAAAAAAGAGGTTTCAATGGTTCGATACATTTTCAAGCTTGGATGGGCTTGAATATGCTGAATCGCCTGATCATGAAATTGAAATTTTTCTTCACAAATTTGTTTGGCTGCTAAAATGGAAGCGCGGACATCTGATTCAGAGGCAGTACCAAAAATATCGGCAAACTCATCAGCAGCATTGGCTTGCATTTGGGCATGTACTTGTGCATCGATATCGGGGTTGCGTTCGCAGTCAGGTGCAGTGGGTTCGGCACGCAAAAATGAATACTGCATACCCGTTGCAGGGTCACCGTATAGGCGTTCACCCATGCGCAACAACTGACCATGTACCATTTCACCTGTACCAATAATAAGTGTCAGTAGCAACAAGATCAAAATAACGAATGTAGAAATCCATTCTGTCCATATATGTCTGAGCAAAGCCAAGCCAGACCTGCGTTGTCCGTTATTGTGCATATATTTTCCTGTTTTTATTCTATGCAGAAACCGAGACACTCGAATTTCTGTCTGTCCTTATTCAACGAAATATCCATCTTCCATTGAGCATTTTTGTATTCAGTTTAAATGTGAATGAACGTCGTTATTTTTAAAATGACAATATAGATTTTCTTTTAAGTAAAAATGGTCAATTGTGAGATTTCTTGTGAGCCCTTTTTGCCATCATTTTGATGTAATTTTAATGCGGATCAATGCAATAGGCCCAAATAATATAAGCCAGTGCAAAAATTACTCCCCAAATCACCCCCAATAAATGTGCCTCAACTAATACAGGACTGCCGATTAATTCTGCTGTACCCAAACTGCCCACTGTATTTTCCCAAATCAGTTTAGATAAAATAAGCAGCAAGACCAATGTGGCAAAGCCACGTTCTTTTTTATAAAGCAAATGCACACATGCCACCGCCACATAAGCACCATGCAACACCCCAGAAAGTCCTGCATAGGCATCAATATCGGCAAGGAAGTAATAGAAACTCAGACTAATCGCTGGCGGTAGTACCAACAAAAGCGCCACAAAGTGCCATACTTTGGCATGCGGAAAAATAAAAGGTAAACAGGCAAAGGCGATCATATTAAGCAAATAATGAATCCAGCCCACATGCACCCAATGCCCTGTCCATAAGCGCCAGAATTCATCCAATAAATGTGTAGACCAATAAATAAAATGCTCTGCAAAAATCTGCAAACATGCCGAAACCGACATACATGTCGCAATAAACACAATTTTTCGACTGAGAAATTGAGATGAATATTGCATAGGCGCTTGCATCCTCCAAATTATTCTTGTTATGTGCTTCGGCAAACGGATTGCCCAATCCTAAAACCTCTGGTCAATATTGAATTGGGCAATCTTGATATTTTTACAATTGAGCTGCCGTATCCTCATTAAATAAATCATCTAATTCAGAAGAATTATCTTGCTCATCCCAGAAACGCTGCTGATCACCCGTACGCACACCTGTATGTTCAGTCCAGTAACGGTCTGAAATTCCTTGTACCATGCTTCCCGCCATGGCATCAATCAATTTAAATTGTGGATTTACAGGTTTTTCGTCACTGCGTGCATTAGAAAAGGCTTTGAGTGCGTCGCGGATTTTGGCATCTTCACCACTGGCTTGGGCAGCAACCGCATATAAAGCGTGTGATAAACGCACCCCTTTATTTTCACCAATTTGCATCGACTGCTTTAAGGTTTGATACGGATCAGGTTTGCCATCTCCCGCACCTGGAAGCAAAGTCCAAATTACGGCACGTGTAGCCTCTGGTGCGCCCCAGAATTTTTCATTGTTTAAACAGGTCATACCACGTTCAACAATCGCGGCAATATCTTTAGGCACATGCACTGCCCCGCCTGAATTAATATCATTGGTCATGGCTTGCAAGCCACTCAACATCCCCAACATATACACAGTTTGATCAATATCACTGTTCATTTTTGGACAACCTTCGCCCAAAGGTTTCCGATATTTCTTTTCCCAACGATGCTGAAACAATTGATAGCCTGTGTATTGGCGCTGTGCCGCCAAAGCCGCCCAACGTTTTTGCTGAATCCGCGCATCTTGCGCTTCGCCCACTTGCCCTGCTTTTGCTGCACGTAAATAACGCAATTCAGCATCCAAAGCTTTTTCTTCGGCACAAATACCCGCAGCCGAATACATTAGTACCGCAACACGGGTTGGGTCTGCGCCCATATCTTTAGTCGCCATAATGGCAGGGGTTAAGGAATTACCAGAATTACACACCATTTCAGCATCTTCCATCGCTAAAATTGGCGGCACAATATGTTTTTCAGTAAATCCAAGTGCGACATTGGCACCTGTTTTGATCACTTGTGAACAACCTGATAATAATAAACTTGTGATTGCAAATACGGCCACACCCTGGCCTATTTTTTGGACTTGCGACATTTTCCTGTCCTCTATAATTGTGTTTATGTCCATTGCAACAAACATAGCAGAAGCAATATCTGAATAAAAGCGTCTACTTGCTGCTTCAGATGGATAACTTTGCCATGTTTTAAAGTGACTAAAATTGACTGAAATCTGTCATCCGACAAAATTTAGGCAAAAAAAAGTAGCATTGCGACGGTTCAGCACATGCTACTTATTAACTGATGCCCAATTCGGGCTTATCTTAAAAAATCTTTCGACTAAATTTAAATCTGCACATTTCAGGAATCTGATTTGTATTGATCTACACTTGTCTGGAATGAATATAACTAAAAATAGGGATATGTGTAATCTTTTATGCCAATATAAAATGACTGATCAGGACACGAAAAATAGATGATAATTTTATCTTTATGATACTTATAGTTTTTTATTATTATAAAAATATACAGCTGTCTGTAAATTAGAGCATTTTCGCCAATATTTTTAGAGCCTTCCATTCCGCCTTGGAAACCTGATCACACCAAATCACCAGAGGTTTAAAGGCTTGCTGAAATTCCATGACGATATAAATTTGATGATCTATCACTTGACGCAGTTGCACACGCTGAATTTCAATTTGGCGAGCTGTGCTTTTAATCTGTTGTGATACTACACGAGGCGCGAGATAGGAAATTGACCATTCACGGTCATCTAATTGATCTAAACCAACAATTCGGTTTGCACGAACAAATTTAAAATATGTCCAGCCCATAATGACAATACATACAACGCTAAGCCATGGCTTTAACACTTGTAGTAAAAGCCAAACGATGAGTAGAGCGATCATCAGCTGAAACACTATTGCGATGACACTAGGTTTCAGCTGAAACTGCTGCTTAGCCATGCACATAATGCTTTAGTTTACGGATAAAATCTTTCAACTCAGGACGTGGTGGCTCAGACACTTCCATAAACCAATCCAATAAATCTGGGTCTTCCTGCTCAACCAAATCGGCAAACATTTGTTTTTCTTCCGCACTGGCAGTCAAATAATGATTTTTCACATACGGGTCAAAATAGACATCAATTTCCTTTAAACCACGACGGGCACGGTAAATCACTTTGCGTTCTTCTAAGCTGATGTCATCACTCATGCGGTTTCCCCATTAAAATTAAACTCAGGCTAGTTTAACCGACCCCTTTTAAAGTTTCGATGACTTTTATGCAGCATTGACCAAAAGCATCATCTTTCATTTGCAATTGAAACTTTTGCACCTTGTTGCCCCCTATAAATTCTTCTAAGGTGAATTCAAAATAACAACATCAGGAAGATAAAACCATGCAATCTGCCGCAATTCGCCCCATTGCCAATATGTTACCGCGCACCTTATTCAGTGCTGAACACGACAGTTTTCGTGATTTGGTACGAAAATTCTATTTGCAGGAAGTCATCCCCCATACTGAAAAATTTGAAGCGCAGCAGCATGTAGACCGTGAGCTATGGCGTAAAGCAGGTACTTTGGGTTTGCTGTGTAGCACCATGCCTGAAGAATATGCAGGTTCAGGGGTAGACCGCTTATACAGCATGATTTTGATTGAAGAACAAGCCTATGCAGGTGACAGTGCTACCGGTTTTTCACTGCATTCAGATATTGTCGCCAATTACATTAATAACTTTGGCACAACTGAACAAAAACAACACTGGTTACCCCGCATGGCCACAGGCGAAGTGATAACCGCGATTGCCATGACCGAACCCGGTACAGGTTCAGACTTACAAGCTGTGCGTACCTCTGCGGTATTGGATGGCGATGAATACGTGATTAATGGTTCTAAAATTTTTATTACCAACGGCTATTTGTGCGACATGGCGATTGTGGTATGTAAAACAGCGAACACAGACAAAGGTTCAGCCAATCTGTCTTTAATATTGGTAGAAGCAGACCGTGCGGGATTTAGCAAAGGCAAACCACTGAATAAAATTGGTATGAAAGGTCAGGACACTTGCGAATTATTTTTTGATAATGTCCGCGTGCCTCGCAGCAATTTATTGGGTGCAGAAGGCATGGGCTTTATCATGCTGATGAAAGAACTGGCTTGGGAACGCTTAATTGTCGCGATTATTTGCCAAGCAGGTGCAGAAGCTGCTTTTGCACATACACTGCAATATACTCAGCAACGTCAAGCCTTTGGCAAAAGTATTCATAGCTTTCAAAATACGCGCTTTAAACTGGCAGAATTACGCACCGAAATTGATTTCTGTCGTGCTTTTTTAGATCAATGTATGCAGTTACAACTTCAAGATCAGCTCAGTGTTGAAGCTGCAGCGGCCGCCAAATATAAAATTTCAGAGATGTACTCCAAAGTGGTGGATGAATGTCTACAACTGCATGGTGGTTATGGCTATATGCTTGAGTATCCAATTGCACGTGCTTACTTAGACAATCGGGCCAATCGTATTTATGCAGGCACCAATGAAATTATGAAAGAGCTGATTTCACGTTCTTTATAAAATTTCCACCTCAACATGTAAATGGCGCAAGCAATTTTAAATTTCTTGTGCCATATTATTTTTGCACCCAACGATTTAAGACACTAATTTAGGTTTACGCTGCTGTGCAGGCACAGCTTGTTTGAATTTTAAAATACCATCTTCAAAACTTGCTTGTTTTAAAGTTTTGCGATCTTCTAAGTAATTGTTGGTCACTCGCCATGGCGCATGTTTGCCTTGCTTTGGCATCACATCAGCAGCACGCGCGATATAGCCCGAACTCAAACTGCCCATCACCGTATCTTCCAATAACTCTGTTTGGTCACCTTGAGGAATTACCTCGTCATAACCTTGTCGATCCATATAATTGAGCAAACGACAAATATAATCCGCAGCCACATCCACTTTAAGCGTCCAAGAGGCATTAATATAGCCAATAATCATCGCCATATTCGGTACATCGCTGATCATCACACCTTGATATAGCATGTGCTTCGAAGTGTCTAAAGGCACACCATCAATTGTGGCTTGAATACCACCTAGAATCTGAATATTCAAACCAGTGGCAGAGACAATAATATCGGCATCCAGATGCTTACCTGATTTTAATTGCACACCTGTTTCAGTAAAACTTGCAATTTGATCAGTTTCAATCGAGGCATGCCCTTCGCGTAAAATCTTAAATAAATCACCATCAGGCACAACACATAAACGCTGATCCCACGGATTATAATGTGGCGTGAAATGCTTCATATCCACCTTGCCTTTGAGCTGCATTTGGATAGATTTCAGCAACAAAGTCCGCAGTAATTTCGGCTGTTTTTGTGCTAAAGCATAAATTGCGCGTTGCATGCCAATATTACGTGCGCGCGTGATTTTGTAAGCAACATCTTCAGGCAAAACTTTACGCATTTGCTGATAAACAAAATCCATTGCAGGCACTGAAGCAATATATGTCGGTGAGCGTTGCAGCATGGTGACATGCGCTGCACCACCTTTCGACATGGCAGGGACTAAGGTAATCGCAGTTGCACCACTGCCAATAATTAACACCTTTTTACCACGATAATCTAAATTTTCAGGCCAATGCTGAGGGTGGATAAATGTGCCTTTAAACGCCTGCTGATTCGGAAAGTCAGGCTGAAAACCTTGATCGTAATTGTAATAGCCTGTGCAGCCTAAAACAAAATTAGCCACCCAAGTTTCAATCTGTTGTGCTGCATTTTCTATGCGTAACGTCCACTTACGTGTTTGAGAATCATAATTGGCAGATAGTACACGATGCTGAAAATGAATTTTTGAATGTAAGGCTTTTTCTTGAATGACTTCTGCTAAATAACCTTTGATAGATGCGCCATCGGCTAGTACATTGGTTTTCTTCCAAGGCTTAAAATTATAACCAAAGGTCGACATATCCGAATCTGAACGAATGCCCGGATATTGGAATAAATCCCAAGTGCCACCAAAACTTTGACGACGCTCAATAATTTCAAAAGAACGCTGTGGGCAGTTTTGACTTAAATGTGCTGCTACACCAATGCCCGAAATCCCTGCCCCAATAATTAATATATCAACCTGCTTATCCATGTTTTATTGTCCAGCTTGAATGATGTTTTTTATTAAAGCATAAATTTGACAATACACAATGTCAAGTTTAGCAAAAGTTACTAAAATTTATATCAATTCGGGACAATTTGATCATTTTTGAGATCAACTTATTTTTTTCATAAAAAAAGACCGGTAAAACCGGTCTTTTTCTGAACAACGTGCGTTATTCTTGGCGAAATTATTTAACTTCGCGATCTACAAGCTCAACGTAAGCCATCGGTGCAGCATCACCCGCACGGAAGCCCGCTTTAAGAACACGTAGATAACCGCCGTTACGCTCTTTGTAACGAGGGCCAAGAACGGTAAATAATTTACCAACAGTTGCTGCTGAACGAGTACGAGCAAACGCTAAACGACGGTTTGCTACTGTATCGTTTTTAGCTAAAGTGATTAAAGGCTCAGCAACACGACGTAATTCTTTTGCTTTAGGAACAGTTGTTTTGATTAACTCGTGTTCGAACAAAGAATTAGCCAAGTTTTGGAACATCGCTTTGCGATGGCTGCTTGTACGGCCTAATTTCACACCACTATTACGATGACGCATGGTGATAGTCCTACTTAATTAACGGCTACGATAGGCGAAACGATCGTCCATACGGAGACTAGCCGGTGGCCAGTTCTCTAAACGCATGCCGAGCTGTAAGCCTTTAGAAGCCAGAACATCTTTGATCTCTGTAAGCGATTTTTTACCCAAGTTAGGCGTTTTAAGTAGCTCAACTTCAGTACGCTGTACAAGATCACCAATGTAGTAAATATTTTCTGCTTTCAAACAGTTAGCAGAACGAACAGTAAGCTCTAGATCATCTACTGGACGAAGCAAGATTGGGTCAACTTCTTCACGAGGCTCTTGAGCAACAGGAGCTTGATCTTTCTGAAGATCAACAAAAATTGCAATTTGTTGTTGCAAGATTGTTGCCGCTTTGCGGATTGCTTCTTCTGGATCAACTGTACCATTGGTTTCAAGATCAATGATCAACTTGTCAAGGTCAGTACGTTGTTCTACACGCGCATTTTCTACGATGTAAGACACACGTTTAATTGGGCTATAAGAAGCATCTAACTGCAAACGACCTACAGGGCGAGTTTCGCCTTCTGGGAAACGTGAGTCAGATGTTTCATAACCACGACCTTGAGCAACTTTCAGGCGCATTTTTAAATTGCCTGTAGCACTTAAAGTGCCGATCAAGTGTTCAGGGTTAACCACTTCAACATTATGCGGTAAACGAAGGTCTGCAGCAGTTACATCGCCTGGACCTTGTTTTTCCAATGTCAAATAAGCTTCATTTTGATCGAACAGCTTAATAGACAATCCTTTCAGGTTCAGCAAGAGCTCGACGATGTCCTGCTGCAAGCCTTCCAAAGTACTGTACTCGTGCTCGACACCTTCAATTTCAACTTCTACCACAGCTGCGCCAGGTAAAGAAGAAAGAAGGATGCGACGTAAAGCATTACCAAGAGTATGACCAAAGCCACGCTCTAATGGTTCTAGAATAACTTTTGCCGAGGTCCCGCTTGCCGCTTCGACCTTGATCGCTTGCGGAGTAAGAAACTCATTTGCAGTACGCGTCATTATTGCTACCTCAAGGATTATTTAGAATACAATTCTACAATCAAGCTTTCGTTGATTTCAGCAGGTAAATCAGAACGATCTGGTGCAGCTTTAAACGTACCTTCAAATTTAGAATGGTCAACTTCCATCCATGAAGGGATACCACGTTGAGCAGCCAATTCAATTGCGTTTTTAATACGTAATTGTTGTTTTGCACCTTCGTGAACTGCAATTACATCACCAGCTTTAACTTGAATAGACGCAATGTTAACACGACGACCATTTAAAGTAATGCTACGGTGAGATACAAGCTGACGAGCTTCTGCACGTGTAGAACCAAAACCCATGCGATAAACAACGTTATCAAGACGGCTTTCGAGCAATTTCAACAAGTTCTCACCTGTTGCGCCTTTCACACGAGCAGCTTCTTTATAGTAGTTACTAAATTGACGCTCTAAAACACCGTACATACGACGTACTTTTTGTTTTTCACGTAATTGTAGTGAGTACTCAGATTGCTTACCACCACGAGCCCCGCCATGTTGGCCAGGAGCTTTAGCGTGTTTTTTAGTTTTGACGTCAAATGGTTTAACGCCAGATTTTAGTTGCAGGTCTGTCCCTTCGCGGCGAGAGAGTTTGCATTTTGGACCAATATAACGAGCCATGAATGTTTCTCCTTACACGCGACGTTTTTTAGGTGGACGGCAACCGTTGTGAGGGATTGGAGTCACATCGGTAATGCTGTTAATTTTATAACCCACTGCACCTAATGCACGAACCGCAGACTCACGACCTGGACCAGGACCTTTAACAAGGACGTCCAAGTTTTTCAAACCGTAATCTAAAGCAGCTTTACCAGCAACTTCAGCAGCTACCTGAGCAGCGAACGGAGTTGATTTACGTGATCCACGGAAGCCTTGTCCACCTGAGGTAGCCCAAGCCAGTGCATTACCTTGACGATCGGTAATGGTCACAATGGTGTTATTAAAAGAAGCGTGAATGTGTGCAACACCTTCAGAGACGGTACGAGTGACCTTCTTGCGTGTGCGAGTATCTTTAGCCATCTTTTAGCTTCCAGAAATCTTATTTCTTAATCGGTTTGCGCGGACCTTTACGGGTACGTGCGTTAGTTTTGGTGCGTTGACCACGGACAGGCAAGCTGCGACGATGACGAAGACCGCGGTAGCAGCCTAAATCCATTAAACGTTTAATGTTCATGGAAATTTCGCGACGTAAGTCACCTTCGGTCGGAACCTTAGCAACTTCTGCACGAATCGCATCAAGCTGAGCGTCATCTAATTCACGGATCTTTGTTGTTGGTGCGATACCAGCAGCAGCTAAGATAGTCTTAGCAGTGTGGCGACCAATACCAAAGATATAAGTGAGAGAGATAACAGCGTGCTTGTTATCCGGAATGTTTACACCGGCAATACGAGCCATTCAATTTTCTCCAAAAAGGCAGTTAAGATAATCAACCGCCCCACAAAAATCTTGAGGGGCGGATAATAACCTAATTAGCCTACTGAAATCAACAGGTCTTAATCAAATTAACCTTGACGCTGCTTATGACGAGGTTCTGCGCTGCAAATTACGCGAATAACCCCATTACGACGGATAACTTTGCAGCTACCACAAATTTTCTTTACAGAAGCTTGTACTTTCATGATGAAACCTCTAAGTGCGCTTATCCCTTAGGATGAGCAGTCGTTTTTCTCATTAACGTTTGATTATCGTACTGGTGCGAGGTGAGATGTGCTTGAAGCTGAGCCATAAAGTCCATCACAACCACTACAACGATTAATAATGATGTACCACCTAAGCTAAATGGAATTCCAAATGAGCTTTGTAGAATCATCGGCATTAAGCAGACTACAGTGATGTAAATCGCGCCAATAAAGGTCAAACGACTGAGAATATGATCTAAGTAACGAGCAGTTTGCTCACCTGGGCGAATACCAGGCACATAAGCTCCGCTGCGTTTCAAGTTTTCCGAAACTTCTTTAGGGCTGAAAACCAGCGCAGTGTAGAAGTAACAGAAAAAGATAATTAACGCACCAAAGAGCACCAAATACAACGGTTGTCCAGGCGACAATACCAATGCCAAGTCTTGTAGACTACGCTTGATTAATCCAGCATTAGGGTCCGCACTGCCGACCCATTGACCTAAGCTCGCTGGGAACAAAAGCAATGAACTGGCAAAAATTGCTGGAATCACACCTGCCATATTAATTTTTAATGGCAAATGCGTTTGCTGAGCAGTAAATACACGACGACCTTGTTGTTTTTGAGCATAGTTTACTGGAATACGACGCTGCGCCTTCTCAATAAACACAATTGCTGCAAGTACACCCAAAGACAATAAACCAAAAATTGCCAAACCAATCAGGCTTGACTGGCCACTATCAATAGATGTGAAGGATTGCATAATTAAATTAGGCAAGCCTGCAACAATACCTGCGAAAATGATCATGGAAATACCATTGCCCACTCCGCGTTCGGTAATTTGTTCACCCAACCACATTAAGAACATTGTGCCTGCAACCAAAGAGGTCACAGCTGGAACGTAAAAAGCCAGACCTGACGTTAAGGTAATACCTTGACCAATCAGACCTGCACACATCCCAATCGCTTGCACAAGTGCAAGAAACAATGTGCCTTGGCGCGTATATTGATTAATTTTGCGTTTGCCTTGCTCGCCTTCTTTTTTCAAAGCTTCAAGCGAAGGAACCACGGTAGACATCAACTGTACGATAATCGAAGCAGAAATGTATGGCATGATCCCTAAAGCAAGAATCGACATCCGCTCTAATGCACCACCCGAAAACATGTTAAACAAACCAAGGATTGTACCTTGGTTTGCATTAAACACTTGTTCAAGTGCGGCATTATTAATGCCTGGTACTGGAATATGCGCTCCTAGTCGAAATACCAACAACGCACCAATGAGAAACATCATTCGGCGTATAATTTCACGGTATTTCACGTGAAATGGTTGGCCTTTCATCATGTGAACATGACCTGAAGAACTAGGAGACATAGACACTGGGGATTACTCCTCGACTTTACCGCCAGCCGCTTCAACAGCAGCTTTAGCGCCTTTAGTCACAGCAACACCTTGAATAGTGAATGCGCGAGTAATTTCACCAGAAAGTACGATACGAGCACGAGCCATATCTTTACGTACAACGTTCGCTGCTTTTAAAGTTTCAAGGCTAACGATGTCGCCTTCCACTTTAGCAAGCTCAGATAAACGTACTTCAGCAGTTTTCAAAGCGATTTGGCTAGTGAAACCGAATTTAGGTAAACGACGATATAACGCAGTTTGACCACCTTCGAATCCAGGACGTGTACCACCGCTCTTACGTGAGTTTTGACCTTTGATACCACGACCACCAGTCTTACCAACGCCAGAACCGATACCACGGCCTAAACGACGGGCTTCACGCTTAGCACCTTCTGCAGGTGCAAGTTCATTTAAACGCAGAGTCATGGCTTATTCCTCTACACTAACCATATAGTAGACTTGGTTGATCATACCACGGTTAGAAGGCGTATCTTGCACTTCTACAGTATGACCAATACGACGCAGACCTAAACCTTTAAGGCTAAGCTTGTGATTTTTCAAGCGGTGCGATGCAGATTTAGTCTGGGTAACTTTAATCGTTTTCATGATTGATTACCCTTGAATTTGTTCTACTGAAAGACCACGTTTCGCAGCAACCTTTTCAGGAGTTGTCATGTCACGCAAACCGTTGAAAGTTGCGTTCACTACGTTTGCAGCGTTAGTAGAACCACGGCATTTAGTCAATACGTTACGTACACCTGCAGCTTCTAAAACTGCACGCATAGAACCACCCGCAATTACACCAGTACCTTCAGATGCTGGCTGCATGTAAACACGGCTTGCACCATGACGCGCATGAATCGGGTGTTGTAAAGTACCATCTGCCAATTCGATAGTGATCATGTTACGACGTGCAGCTTCAAGTGCTTTAGAAATAGCAGCTGGAACTTCACGTGCTTTACCACGACCAAAACCTACGCGACCATTACCATCACCCACAACAGTTAATGCTGTGAAAGAGAAGATACGACCACCTTTAACAACTTTGGCTACGCGATCAACGGCAACCAGCTTTTCAACAAGACCTTCGTTTTGTTCAACTTTAGCCATGATTAGAACTCCAAGCCGTTTTCACGAGCAGCATCAGCCAAGGCTTTGATACGACCATGATATTTAAAACCAGAACGGTCAAACGCAACTTTAGTTACGCCAGCTGCTTTCGCGCGTTCTGCGATTAAAGCACCTACTTTTTGAGCTGCTTCAACGTTACCAGTTGTACCAGCACGTAAAGTAGCATCTAAAGTTGAAGCTTGCGCTAAAACTTTGCCACCATCTGCTGAAATAACTTGAGCATAGATGTGACGCGGCGTGCGGTTTACACACAAACGAGTCGCACCCAATGCACGGATGTGCAAGCGTGTGCTTTTCGCACGACGCAAACGGGATTGTTTCTTTTCGTTCATAAGAACCTCGCGCCTTATTTCTTCTTAGCTTCTTTACGAAGAACAACTTCATCCGAATAACGAACACCTTTACCTTTATATGGCTCTGGTGGACGGTATCCACGGATATCCGCAGCAACTTGACCTAAAGCTGCTTTGTCAGCAGATTTAAGGATAATTTCAGTTGCAGTTGGAGTTTCTGCAGTTACACCTTCAGGAAGGGTGTAATCGATTGGGTGTGAAAAACCAAGGTTAAGGTTAACAACGTTACCTTTTACCGCAGCTTTATAACCAACACCAATCAATTGTAACTTACGTTCGAAGCCTTCGCTCACACCTTTTACAAGATTGTTAAGCACAGCGCGAGCAGTACCAGCTTGCATCCAAGCGTCTTTCGACTCAGCTTTAGGAGCAATAGCTAAAATACCGTCTTCCTGTTTTAGCTCGACCAGCGCATGCAGGTTGAAAGACAATGTACCTTTGCTGCCTTTCACTTCGACCTGCCGGCCGTTCTGAGTAACTGTAACACCGTTAGGTACAGTTACTGGGGCTTTAGCCACACGAGACATGAGGAATCACCTATTATTAAGAAACAAAAGCAATAACTTCACCACCGATACCTGCAGCACGTGCAGCGCGATCAGTCATGATGCCTTTGCTTGTAGAAACGATTGCAATACCTAAACCTTGCTTAACGCTTGGAAGTGCATCTTTACCGCGATACTGACGTAGACCTGGACGGCTTACGCGTTTCACAGTTTCGATAACTGGTTTGCCTTCATAGTATTTTAAAGTAATCGTTAATGTAGGTTTGCCTTCGTTGTCAGCCACTTCTACATTTGCGATATAACCTTCTTGTTGAAGTACGTTTGCAATAGCAACCTTCAACTTAGAATTAGGCATAGAAACAGTTTGTTTCTTTGCCATTTGAGCGTTACGAACACGCGTTAGCATGTCGGCAACGGTATCTTGCATACTCATTTATAGTGCTCCTTACCAGCTTGCCTTAACAACGCCCGGTACATCACCTTGCATTACTGTGTCACGTAATTTGTTACGGCTTAAACCGAACTTACGGAAGTAACCATGAGGACGACCAGTTAAACCACAACGGTTACGAAGACGTACTGGAGACGCATTACGTGGTAATGCTTGTAATTTCATCATCGCTTCGAAACGCTCTTCGTCGCTTGCATTTACGTTTGCAATCGTTGCTTTTAATTCAGCACGTTTTGCAGCGTATTTAGCAACAGTAGCTTCGCGTTTCAATTCGCGATTAATCATACCTTTCTTAGCCATATCGACCTCTTATTTGAACGGGAAGCCGAATGCACGCATAAGCGCACGGCCTTCGTCATCGGTGCGAGCAGTCGTAGTAATGGTGATGTCCATACCACGAATTTGATCAATCTTATCGAAATCGATTTCAGGGAACATGATTTGTTCCTTGAGACCCATAGAGTAGTTACCACGACCATCAAATGATTTCGAAGAGAAACCACGGAAGTCACGGATACGAGGGATCGCGATAGAGATCAAACGGTCTAAGAATTCGTACATACGTTCGCCGCGTAAAGTAACTTTACAACCAATCGGCCAACCATCACGGATTTTAAAACCAGCGATTGATTTACGAGCTAATGTTAAAACTGGTTTTTGACCAGCAATAGCTTGCATATCAGAAAGAGCGCCATCTAACAATTTCTTGTCAGCAGCTGCAGCACCAACACCCATGTTGATGGTAATTTTAGTGATGCGAGGGATCTCCATCACATTCTTAACGCCCAATTGTTCTTGTAATTGAGCCTTAAGTTCGTCGTTGTAACGTGTTTTAAGTCTGGCCATTGCCTATTTCAACCTATTACTTCGCCACCGCCACTGATTCACCATTCGATTTATAAACGCGAGTTTTCACGCCATCAATCGTTTGGTAACCAACACGGTCAGCCTTTTGGGTTGTAGCATTAAAAATTGCCACGTTTGAGATATGAAGCGAAGCTTCCTGCGTTACGATACCGCCTTCAGCGCCCGTAGCACGGTTTGGCTTCTGGTGCTTCTTAACCAAGTTAAGACCTTCGACCTTAACACGGTCATTAGAAACTGACAGAACAGTACCCTGTTTGCCTTTTTCTTTACCTGCGATCACAATTACTTGATCGCCTTTTTTAATCTTAGCCATGATTGCCTCTTATAGAACTTCAGGAGCCAATGAAATGATTTTCATGAACTGTTCAGTACGAAGTTCACGAGTCACTGGTCCGAAAATACGAGTTGCAATCGGTGCTTTGTTGTTATTCAAAATAACAGCAGCGTTATCATCAAAACGGATCACAGAACCGTCTGGACGACGAATACCGAACTTTGTACGTACAACAACAGCATTCATCACGTCACCTTTTTTAACACGTGCGCGTGGAATAGCTTCTTTTACAGTAACTTTAATAATGTCGCCAACAGAAGCATAACGACGATGTGAACCACCTAGTACTTTAATACATTGTACGCGGCGAGCACCACTGTTGTCAGCTACGTCAAGCATCGTTTCGGTTTGAATCATTGCCCTACTCCAAAACCGAGCATCACCGGTCACAATTTCGAAAGGCTCAAAGAGTACTCGAAATTGACCGATGATGCAACAAGAACGTTAATTACTCAGCAGCAGCTTCAACAACTTCAACTAAAGTCCATGACTTAGTTTTAGACATTGGGCGGCTTTCTTTGATGGTTACAACATCACCAATCTTGGCGGTATTGTTCTCATCATGAGCGTGTAATTTGGTTGAACGGCGAATCAATTTGCCATACAACGGGTGTTGAACTTGGCGTTCAATAAGGACAACAATAGATTTTTCCATTTTGTCGCTTACAACTTTGCCAGTTAACGTGCGGACTGTATTTTGACTCATTGCCCGTTCCCCTGTTTTTCGGTAAGGAGGGTCTTGATGCGTGCAATAGTTTTACGAGTAAGCGCAACTTCATGCGATTTACCCAATTGACCAGTTGCTTTCGCCATACGAAGACGGAATTGGTTAAGCTGTTGCTCATCAAGCAAAGCTGTCAACTCTTCTACCGACTTTTCACGTAGATCTTTAGTTTTCATTACATTACCGTCCGAGTCACGATAGTGGTTTTAAACGGAAGTTTAGCAGCAGCAAGCGTAAATGCTTCACGCGCCAATTCTTCGTTCACACCATCAATTTCGTACAAGACTTTACCTGGTTTGATTTGACAAACCCAATATTCCACAGAACCTTTACCTTTACCCATACGCACTTCAAGAGGCTTAGAAGTAATTGGTTTGTCTGGGAATACACGGATAAAGATCTTACCACCACGCTTAATACGACGGCTGATTGTACGACGTGCCGCTTCAATTTGACGCGCAGTCATTTGACCACGTTCAACTGATTTAAGAGCGATAGTACCGAAAGATACTGAGCTACCACGGTGCGCTAAGCCAGTGTTACGGCCTTTTTGCACCTTACGGAATTTAGTACGTTTAGGTTGCAACATGGATTATTCTCCTTTTTCAGCAGAACGATCATTGCGACGACCACGACGCTCTTGACCTTCACCACGACCGCGACCGCGTTTAGCTGGACGTTCTTCAGCAGGTGCTGGGTTCATGACTTGTTTCATGCCACCCAAGATTTCACCACGGAATACCCAAACTTTAACGCCAATCGTACCGTAAGTAGTTTCAGCACGCATAGTTGCATAGTCGATGTCCGCACGAAGTGTATGCAAAGGTACACGACCTTCACGATACCATTCAGTACGTGCAATCTCTGCACCACCTAAACGACCAGAAACTTCAACTTTGATACCTTTAGCACCAGCACGCATAGAGTTCTGTACCGCACGCTTCATAGCACGACGGAACATTACACGCTTTTCTAATTGAGAAGCGATTGCTTCAGCAACTAAACGTGCATCTAAGTCTGGACGGTCAATTTCGTTGATGCTTACTTGCGCAGGAACACCCATAATAGATGTTAATTCGCGTTGTAATTTCTCAATGTCTTCGCCTTTTTTACCGATTACGATACCAGGACGCGCAGTGCTAATTGTTACTTTAGCAGCACCCGTTGGACGTTCGATAAGAATATTGCTTACCATTGCGTTCTTAAGTTTTTTAGTTAAAAACTCACGAACTTGAAGGTCTTTAAGCAAGTATTCAGCGTATTGTTTCGGATTCGCATACCAGTTAGCGTTATGACGTTTCACAACACCTAGGCGGATACCGATTGGATGAACCTTCTGACCCATATCAAACCCCTACCTTAACGGTGATGTGACAAGTACGCTTAGTAATACGATCTGCACGGCCTTTAGCACGTGGCATAATACGTTTAAGGCTCATGCCTTCGTCAACGTAAATCGTAGATACTTTAAGGTCGTCTACATCTAAACTGTTATTGTGTTCAGCATTTGCAATTGCAGATTCCAATGCTTTCTTAACTAAAACAGCAGCTTTTTTGTTGCTGAAGTTTAAAATGTTAAGTGCATGCGCAACAGATTTGCCGCGGATAAGATCTGCAACCAAACGTGCTTTTTGTGCCGAGATAGCGGCACCGCGTAATTTAGCAGTTACTTCCATCATAGCACCTATTAACGTTTAGACTTCTTGTCAACACCGTGACCACGATAGGTACGAGTTGGCGCGAATTCACCGAGTTTATGACCAACCATGTGTTCAGAGATAATCACTGGAACATGGTTACGACCATTGTGAACAGAAATTGTTAAACCAACAAAATCTGGGAGGATCATCGAACGACGCGACCAAGTTTTGATCGGCTTACGGTTATTAGCCGCGATTGCCGCTTCAACCTTAGCGAACAAGTGCGCATCGACGAATGGGCCTTTTTTCAGAGAACGAGGCATTGTCAGATTCCTTTACTTGTTACTTAACGCGACGGTCGCGAATAATCATCTTAGTCGTACGCTTGTTGGTACGTGTCTTGTACCCTTTAGCTTTTTGACCCCATGGGCTTACAGGTTGGATACCTTTAGTACGCCCTTCACCACCACCGTGCGGGTGATCAACCGGGTTCATTGCCATACCACGAACGGTAGGACGAACACCACGCCAGCGCGAAGCACCTGCTTTACCAAGTGAACGAAGGTTGCTTTCTGAGTTAGATACTTCACCTAACACAGCGCGACACTCAACGTGCACTTTACGCATTTCGCCTGAACGTAGACGAACGATAGCGTATGAACCGTCACGACCCAACAATTGAACCGAAGTACCAGCAGAACGCGCTAATTGAGCACCTTTACCGATTTTAAGTTCGATGTTGTGAAGAGTAGCACCGATTGGCATATTACGAAGTGGTAAGCAGTTACCTGGACGAATTGGAGCATCGTTACCAGATTGAACTTGATCACCAGCACGTAAACCTTTAGGCGCAATAATATAACGACGTTCACCGTCAGCATACTTCAACAATGCGATGTGTGCAGTACGGTTTGGATCGTATTCAATACGCTCTACAACAGCAGGAATGCCATCTTTGTTACGTTTGAAGTCTACGATACGGTAGTGTTGCTTATGACCACCACCAACGTGACGTGTAGTAATGTGACCGTTGTTGTTACGACCACCAGTACGTTTTTTAGCTTCTACCAACGGCGCATAAGGCGCACCTTTGTGAAGATGGTCGTGAACGACTTTCTCTACAAAGCGACGTCCTGGAGACGTTGGCTTACATTTTTGAATCGGCATAAATTTCGTCCTTATTCCGCTGCGCTTTCAGCGGTATCGCCCAAGTCAGCCATTTCAACATCTTGGCCAGCTTTCAGGGTGACGTATGCTTTTTTAACATCAGAACGGCGTCCCAATGTACGACCAAAGCGCTTAGTCTTACCTTTAGTGATAGTCGTGTTAACTTTAACAACTTCCACACCAAATAATTGCTCAACTGCTTTTTTGATTTCAAGTTTGTTTGCATTTAATGCAACTTTGAATACTTGAACACCAGCAGTTTCGCCTAAAACTTGTGCTTTTTCTGAAAATACAGGTCCTTGTAGGACTTGATATAAACGTTCGTTGTTCATCCGAGTTCTACCTCAATTTTCTTAGCAGCAGCAACAGACATTACAACTTTGTCGAACGCGATCAAGCTAACAGGATCGATTGCAGTAGCATCAACCACATCAACGTGTGGAAGGTTACGCGCTGCAAGATATAGATTCTCATCTACAGCTTCAGTTACGATCAATGCGCGAGTTGCATTCAAGTCGTTAAGTTTTGCAAGCAACTCTTTAGTTTTAGGAGCTTCAACAGCAAACTCTTCAACCAATACAAGACGATCTTGGCGAACAAGTTCAGCTAAGATACATTGCATTGCACCGCGGTACATTTTGCGGTTAACTTTTTGAGACCAATCTTGTGGACGAGCAGCAAAAGTTTTACCACCACCAACCCAGATTGGGCTACGAATAGAACCAGCACGAGCGCGGCCAGTACCTTTTTGACGGAATGGTTTTTTACCACCGCCAGCAACGTCTGCACGTGATTTCTGAGCTTTAGAGCCTTGACGACCACCAGCTAAGTAAGCTGTAACAACTTGGTGTACAAGTGCTTCATTGAATTCACGACCGAACGCAACTTCAGATAACTCAACAGCAGAGCCGGAAACAGTATTTAAATTCACGTTATTTCCCCTCAAGCCTTGATCGTAGGACGTACAGTTACGTCACCACCAGTCGCACCAGGAATCGCACCTTTAACAACAAGAACTGAACGCTCTGTGTCGATAGATACAATTTCAAGACCCTGTACAGTTACGCGTTCAGCACCTAAATGGCCAGCCATTTTTTTGCCTTTGAATACGCGACCAGGAGTCTGGTTTTGACCTGTAGAACCTAGAACACGGTGAGAAACAGAGTTACCGTGAGTAGCATCTTGAGTACGAAAATTCCAACGCTTAACACCACCTTGGAAACCCTTACCTTTAGACTGACCAGTAACGTCAACGATCTGACCTACTGTGAACAAATCTACACCGATAGTTCCGCCAACTTCACGACCTTCAAGGTCAGCTTCTGTAGCACGGAATTCTTGAACTAAACGACCAGCAGCAACACCCGCTTTAGCGAAGTGACCTTTCTGAGCGTTAGTTACGCGAGATTCGCGACGTTCACCAGTAGTAACCTGAATTGCTTGATAACCATCTGTTTCAAGCGTTTTGATTTGAGTGATGCGGTTAGGATCAACCTCAATCACTGTAACAGGTACAGAAACACCAGCATCTGTAAAGATACGGGTCATACCGCACTTGCGACCGACTAAACCAATAGCCATGTGCATAAACCTCTAAAAAAGCGGCCTAATTAACTTAGAGTGTTAATTAACCGAAAGCCTTAACCCAATGCAATCTGAACATCAACACCAGCTGCTAGATCTAATTTCATCAACGCATCAACAGTTTTATCTGTAGGTTGAACAATGTCGATCAAACGCTTGTAAGTACGGATTTCATACTGGTCGCGTGCATCTTTGTTTACGTGTGGTGATGTTAAAACGTTGAAGCGTTCGATGCGAGTTGGCATCGGGATTGGACCACAAACTTGTGCGCCAGTACGCTTAGCGGTTTCTACGATTTCTTGAGCAGATTGATCAATCAGACGATGATCAAAAGACTTCAAACGGATACGAATTCTCTGGTTAGACATACCAGTTAACTCCAAGCCAAATATATAAAGAATCACCCTTGACGCATCTCACCCCACTAATTTAAGGCAAGTGTCAAAGGCAGTGAATTATCACTAAGGTCATGATCGATGCCACGACT
Organism: Acinetobacter sp. YH12095; assembly: GCF_013419245.1. Classification (NCBI taxonomy): domain Bacteria; kingdom Pseudomonadati; phylum Pseudomonadota; class Gammaproteobacteria; order Moraxellales; family Moraxellaceae; genus Acinetobacter; species Acinetobacter sp. YH12095. The sequence continues at coordinate 133,786 of NZ_VPAL01000004.1, read as the reverse complement.
GTCACGATGTTAACTACTTTCTTCGCAGTTAACCCCCTTGCATAAAGGGTCGCCCATTATAACGATTGTTTAATGCATAAGCAAATCTCTTTTTGGCTTTATTGCTTTATTTTTCACGCTCTGCCGATTTTTCTTTTTAAAATATACGATTAGCACTTTATATATGAGTTAGGCAGCATTCCTATCCATTTATTGAGTGTAAATTTAGACAATCTGCATTTTGACCATTCCAACCATCCCTGACAGCAGAAATCGTCATCGCCCTGACCTAACTTTCTTTTCTGTGTTTGCGCCACAATCCATGACTTTATTCTCGAAGTTTGCTTTGTGCTAAAACATAATCTATTGCACGATTCATTAATTGGTTGCCTGCCTGAAATTGTGCCGCAGACATCTGTTTTAATTCATGCGCGGGTTGTACATACATGCCCGAAAATGCTGGTTTCATTTCGGCATTGTCTAAAAACAGCTGCAAAGCTTGTGGGGTAATTTCTGGATGGAATTGGAATCCTAGTACATTTTTCCCAATTTGATACAGTTGATTGGTGCAAGCGGCATTACTGGCAAGTCTTACCGCGCCCTTAGGTAATTCAAAAGTTTCGCCATGCCACTGCATCACTGAGATTTGATCAGGCATTTGGAAACAGCTTTCTGGTATATTTTCGACTTTATAGACAGGATGCCAACCGCGCTCCTGTTCAGGATTAGGACTCACTGCTGCACCCAACGCATTGGCAATCATCTGCCCACCTAAACACAAACCGATTGCAGGTTTACCCATCGCCAAATAACGCCTAATCCAGCGTTTTTCTGTTTTTAACCATGGATAATGTACTTCATCATTTACACTCATGGCACCGCCCATCACAATTAACAGGTCAATATCTTCAACTTTGGGTAAGGCTTCAATTTCAATATTTTGCTCAGGCGGTAAAGCAAAAAATTCGGTTGCAGTGATATGCGCCCCCATCTGCTTTAAATAGTCATAGCAACTTCCAAAACCTTCACCTGCACTATGCTGAAAATAATGCACGCTTAGTGGTGCTTTCATCTGGATCATCCTTTGTATTTTCTATACTTCAGCTTCTGCAAAAATAGCGCCAAGTTCAAGGCATGTCTTGTAGTGCAGCTTTTTATAGCCTAAAGCCAGTATTTCTCTTAAGCTAAACTCAATATTTGCTTATTTTCTGAGTGAACCTGTGAAGAAAAATGCTCAAACTGCTTTAATTCATGCACCAAGACGTGCCCCACAATATATTCAAACGGTACAGCCTCCCCTATTTCGTGCATCGACCATTATCTTTGAAAACACAGATGCACTGTTTAATCGACACTGGACTGATGCTTATGATTATAGCTATGGCACACATGGCACACCGACTACATTCACACTCGCTGATCAGATTGCGCAATTAGAAGGTGGTGAATACTGCTTACTCGCACCAAGCGGACTATCAGCAATTAATTTGGTGAATTCCTGCTTTTTAAGTCAAGGCGATGAAGTTTGGGTGGCTGACAATATTTACGGCCCAAACATGGAGCATTTACGCAATTTAGAGCAGCGTTACGGCATCACCGTTCAAGTCTACAATCCAATTGATGTCGATAGCTTTCAACCTTCTGCCCAAGCCAAACTGATTTGGCTAGAAGCGGCAGGTTCGGTCACACTAGAGTTTCCAAACCTAACTGCATTAGTCAAAAAAGCCAAATCACATCACATGCTCACAGCCTTAGATAATACTTGGGGTGCAGGACTTGCGTTTAATGCTTTCGATTTTGGTGATGAACATTTAAGTGTCGATATAAGCGTCCATGCCCTGACCAAATACCCAAGTGGTGGTGGTGACATTTTAATGGGGTCTGTCGTGACCCGTGATCAACACTTACATCATCAACTGTTTCGTATGCATGCCATTCAAGGTATTTGCGTATCGGGGGATGATGTCGCGCAAGTACAACGCAGTTTGGCTTCGATGCAACTACGTTATGAGCACCAAGCAAAAAGCACAATTGAATTACTCAACTGGCTGAAACTACAACCACAATTTGCTCAGGTGTTGCACCCTGCCGATGCCACATCTGCGGGGCATGCGTATTGGAAAGAAATTTGCCGCGATGGACACAGCGCAGGTTTGGTCAGTGTGATTTTTAAGCCTGAATATGATTTAGCCGCTGTACGCCAATTCTGTGATGCACTATCTTTATTTAAACTCGGCTTTAGCTGGGGCGGCCCCGTAAGTTTAGTGATGCTTTACGATCTCAAGTCCATGCGTACCCTAGAGCACTCTCACTTGGCTGAAGGATTATTGGTGCGTTTTTGTATTGGGCTAGAACATCCTGCAGATTTAATTCAAGATATTCAAAATGCCTTACAACGCTTCAGCGACTAGTGCAGCACAGATCATCATTTTAACAATAGCTATATAAATCAGGATAAAAATATGAGTACAGCAATCGTTATTGGTAAAAAAACTGCCGACGTTCAACAAGACGTGGTTTTACATTCACAGTTTGCCAACCGCCACGGTTTAATTGCAGGTGCAACAGGTACAGGTAAAACCGTCACCTTAAAAGTCTTGGCAGAAAGCTTTTCACGAATTGGTGTACCCGTATTTTTAGCCGATGCCAAAGGCGATGTTTCCAGTCTAGCCAAAGCAGGCAGCAGCAGCCCAAAGTTTGATGCACGTATTCAGAGCTTAGGTATCGAAAGCATTCCGTTTGCAGCATCTCCTGTGGTGTTTTGGGATTTATTTGCCGAACAAGGTCATCCGATTCGTACCACCATTTCTGAAATTGGCCCGTTATTATTGGCGCAAATGCTGAACCTGAATGACACCCAAGAGGGCGTGTTGTCTGCGGTATTCCGTATTGCCGATGATCAGGGTTTATTACTGATTGATTTTAAAGATTTAAAAGCCATGCTGACCTATGTCAGCGAACACGCCAGTGAATTTAAAGCTGAGTATGGCAATCTTTCTCCAGCCAGTTTGGGTGCGATTCAGCGCAATTTACTGGCTTTAGCTGATCAGGGCGGTGATAAATTCTTTGGTGAGCCGAGTTTGGATATTTTGGATTTTATTCAAACTGACAGTCAGGGACGCGGCAATATTAATGTTTTGGCTGCAGACAAACTCATGAACACGCCAAAACTGTACGCTACCTTTTTATTATGGATGTTATCGGAACTGTTTGAACAATTGCCTGAAGTGGGCGATATGGACAAGCCAAAACTGGTGTTCTTTTTTGATGAAGCACACTTGTTATTTGACAATGCCAGCAGCGCGCTACAAGAAAAAATTGAACAAGTGGTACGCTTAATTCGCTCTAAAGGCGTGGGGATTTATTTTGTGACCCAAAACCCACTGGACTTGCCTGAAAGTGTATTGGGACAATTGGGTAACCGTGTTCAGCATGCCCTACGTGCTTTTACACCCAAAGACCAAAAAGCGGTAAAAACTGCCGCAGATACATTCCGTGCCAACCCAGACTTTAAAGTTGAACAAGCCATTACCGAACTTGCGGTAGGTGAAGCCTTAATTAGTTGCTTAGATGAACAAGGCACACCGCAAATTGTAGAACGTGCTTGGGTAATGCCGCCCTACTCATCGTTTAGCCCAATTAGCACAGAAGAACGACAAGCCTGTATCAGCCAGAGTGTTATTGCAGGTGTGTATGAGCAGCAATTAGATCGTGAAAGTGCTTATGAAATGCTGCAACAAAAAGTTGAACAACGTCAGCAACTAGCCGCAGCAGCAGAACAAGCTAAAATTGAAGCCAAAGAAGCTGAAGCTCGCGCCAAGCAAGAGGCAAAAGAAGCCGAAGCACTCGCCAAACAACAAGCGCGCGAGCAAGAACGTCTAGCCCGCGAACAGCAAAAAGAAGCAGAACGCGCTGCCAAACAGCGTGAAAAACTGACTCAAGATATTGTGGGTACCTTTGCCAAAAGCGCAGCACGCAGCTTAGGCGGTTCTACTGGGCAGAAAATTGTACGAGGTTTGTTAGGGTCATTATTTGGTAAGAAATAGCATGTTATAAACGATGAGGTTTGTATAGATTTCATTCATGGATGCACCATCCAAAACCTAAATGAACACTTACAAACCTCTCGCTGTCACATCTACAAACCCCATAAAAACTTTAAAAATAATGGGATATTTTTATAATCCATATTTTTTTTAAGGTTTCACAAAAAAATGTTTGCAATCCTTATTTATAAGATGTATTTTGAATACATCTTATAAATAACAGCCATGAGAGATCGAACATGACTCCACAGCAAATTGACCTTGTAAAAGCAACTGTTCCTGTACTCCGTGAAAATGGTGTCGCACTGACTGGTTATTTCTATAACCGCATGTTGGGGAATAATCCTGATCTAAAAGAAACCTTTAACATGGGTCACCAACGTAGTGGTGCGCAGGCTCAAGCGCTTGCAGGTGCTGTATTGGCTTATGCTGAAAACATTGAAGATCCTTCTGTGCTTGCGCCTGTGATTGAATTGATTGCCCACAAACACGTGAGCTTAAACATTCAAGCACCTGACTATAATATTGTGGGCGAAAACCTACTTCACTCTATTAGCGAAGTATTAAATATTTCAATGGAAGATCCTCTAATTGATGCATGGGCAGCTGCTTATGGTCAGTTAGCAGAAGTGTTTATTAATGCTGAACGTGCAATCTACGAACAACACGAACAAACTAAAGGCAGCTGGTTAGGCTGGCGTAATTTCAAAATTGCCAAGAAAGTTGTAGAAAGTGACGAAATCACTTCAATCTACTTCGAGCCAGTAGATGGTGGCGATTTACCAAAATACGAAGCAGGTCAATATATTTCAGTACGCGTATTTGTACCTGAACTTGGCTTGAAGCAACCACGTCAATACACGCTATCGACTAGCCCACAACAAGATTACTTACGTATTTCTGTAAAACGTGAGCCAGGCAATGGTGCAGATAAAGTTGCAGGTTGGGTATCGAACGTATTGCACCAATTACCAGAAGGTTCTGAAGTTGAAGTATCTGCACCAACAGGTAACTTCTTCCTCATCGACAGCAACAAACGCAATGTCTTCATTAGTGGCGGCGTTGGCTTAACACCAATGATTGCAATGTTGAATCAATTGGTGACTTTAGATGTGCCACAACCTGTGACATTTATTCACGCATGTCGTAGCAAACAAGTACATGCCATGAAACAGCATCTCCAAGACTTAACTGCAAAATGTCCACGTATTCATACGTTGACTGCGTATGAGTTCCCGAACGAAGGTGATGTACTGGGTCAAGATTACGATGTTGCAGGTCGTTTAGACCTCAGCACTGTAGATGCAGCGCTGTTACCAGCCGATGCAGATTACTACTTATGTGGTCCAATGCCATTCATGGCAGAACAGCGTAAAGCTTTACTTGCGCGTGGCATCAAAGATGAGCAAATCCATAGCGAAGCGTTTGGTACAGGTGGTGTTCGCCACTAATCTAAAGCGTTAAAAGCTAATAGGTAAGGCTAGTCTAGTTATGCTAGACTAGCCTTAATTTATTTGTATTTAAAAAAAACATCTGTGCGATCATGCAATTAAATAAATTCACCGACTATGCGCTGCGTATTTTAATGTATATCTCGCGTCCTCGAGATGTACCCTATACCATTGCGGAAATTGCACAGGATTTGCATGTTTCCCAGAACCATCTGGTAAAAATCGTTCACTTTATGGGTAAGCAAGGATGGCTCATTACCACACGTGGTAAAGGTGGCGGGATTCGCTTGCATCCTGAAGCATTGCCTTTGCGTTTAGGTCATGTGGTGAGAATCCTGCAAGGTGAAAATCAAATTGTAGAGTGTAATACCCCGCCCTGCGTGCTGCGTGCGCAATGTGGACTAAAAGGCATTCTCAATCAGGCAATGGAACAGTTTTATCAAAGCTTAGATCAATACAGCTTGGGTGAAGTGCTACAGCCTGTACCCAATTTACAGTTCAGTACACAATCTCCAATCCCGCTGATTCATCTTTAAAGTAACTTAAACGGTCAAAGCAATATCATCCTAGATGTTGCTTTTTTCGGGCATTCAGAGCGCAAAGGTCGCTTGCCTGTATGACTTGCTTTATAATGCCTGTTTGTAGACCATGAATTGAAGTTAAGTTATGCACCATAGCAGAGGAAAATCGAAAAACAGTAAGGCAGCAGCACAGCCACGGCAGAAAATTAGCTACGAGAAAAAAGTAGACCCTGCCATTACTGAATACTCTGTTCGCGCCTTAAACTGGCTGCGTAAAGCCGAGTTTTTAATGAGTGCGCCTAAACTGAATTTATGTGTAGAAGATACTGGCTACGAAGTGGCTTTTGCAGGACGCTCCAACGCAGGTAAGTCCAGTGCAATTAATGCTTTAACCAATCAAAAACAATTGGCACGTGCTTCTAAAAAACCGGGGCGCACCCAAATGATCAACTTCTTTAGTTTGGGCAACCCTGAGCAGCGCTTGGTCGATTTACCCGGTTATGGTTATGCAGCCGTACCTGAAGCCATGAAAATTGTGTGGCAAAAAGAACTCGAAAATTATTTGATTCATCGTAAAAGCTTACAAGGCTTGGTGTTACTAATGGATATTCGCCATCCCTTACAACACTTTGATGTGATGATGCTGGAATGGGCATATTCACGTAAATTGTTCGTGCATGTATTGCTCACCAAATCGGACAAACTCAACCGCGGCCCTGCCAATAAAGTATTGCTTGAAGTCAAACAGCAGTTGAAAAAGATGAAACTAGATTTCTCGATTCAATTGTTTTCATCACTCAATAAGCAAGGTTTGGAAGAACTTGCGAGTGTGATGGGCGGACGTTTGAACTTTACCTTAGAACAAGCGCATCAATTTGATTTAGACAGCATTCCAGAAGCGACTGGCGATGATGTTGATGTTGATGTTGATGTTGATGTTGATGTTGATGTTGATGTTGATGTTGATGTTGATCAGCCTGAATTTTTAGAAACTGACTATTTAACCGCATCTGATACCGAAACCAAATAGTCCGTTAAATTACTGACTATTGGTCTATAACATAAAGTCCTATTCGCTCAATCTCGAATAGGACTTTTTATTTGCATGTCCACTTTCAGTTTTACGCCGTAATCACAATCTCCCTCTCCACCAAAGTTGCACTTTACAACGCAGCCAGAAATGCCCTACTGTCAAGATCATAACAATTAAACGCTTAAACAATTACATAAGATAAGGAGATCAAACATGCAGGCACACATTTCAGTGATTACCTTAGCGGTAGAAGATTTACAACGTGCACTCGATTTTTACCGCGACGGCTTAGGACTTGTAACTGAAGGTATTATTGGACAGGAATTTGAACAAGGTGCGGTGGTCTTTTTTGAACTGCAAGCAGGCTTAAAACTGGCTTTATGGTCTAAACAAAGTTTACAACAAGATACAGGCTTAACAGGTACAGCCAGCAGTGCTGCACAAATCACTTTAGGACATAATGTACATAGCCCACTCGAGGTCGATCAGGTATTGAAACAAGCAAAAAATGCAGGTGCGAAAATTTTAAAACCTGCACAGAGCACCTTTTACGGCGGTTATGCAGGTTATTTTCAGGACTTAGATGGTCATATTTGGGAAGTGGCCTACAGCCCATGTTGGGATTAATCTGCTTTGGCTCATGTCTTTGCATAGCACAATAAAACAGGATGATGCTGAAAACTTGATTCGATTTTAAACCCATTATCAGGAATGCAGTGCAGGGTCATCACGAGTATGCCGATCGACCACCACACTAATCATCATATCGCCCTGCACATTGACCACAGTACGCACAGTATCCAACAAACGGTCGATCGGCAATAAAATCGCAATCGCTTCTGCAGGCAAGCCCACCGATTGTAATACCATAATCATCGTCACCATACCTGCGCTTGGAATACCAGGCGCGCCCAAAGAAGCGATCATGGCTGTGGCACAGACAATTAATTGCTGTCCTAAACTTAAATCCAGCCCCATTAAATTGGCAACAAACAAAGCCGCTGCAGCTTCATACAATGCCGTTCCATCCATATTCAGTTGTGTACCTAACGGGATCACAAAGCCTGCAGTTTGCGGACGCACACCTAAATTTTCCTGCGCACATTTCATCGAAAGTGGCATAGTGGCAGAACTGGAACTGGTGGCAAAAGCCGTAATTAAGGCAGCACGTGTGCCTTTAAAAAAGGTGATCGGATCCATTTTGCCAAATATCCACAACAGCAAAGGCAAGACCACCACACCATGAAAAATCGTGGTGCCCGTGACCACTGCAGCAAACTCTGCCAAACGACTCAGGACTGAAATATCTTCGGTTGCAACCAACTTAGCCAATAAAGCAAAAATCCCCAAAGGTGCCAGTTTCATTACCCAGCCAATCATCAACATCATAATTTCAAAAAATTGCTGACTGAGTTTACGTACCGTTTTAAAGTGCTCCCCGCCTTTGACCAGCGCCACACCCACCAATAAGGCAAATATCACCACTGCCAAAACATTACCCTCGGCAAAAGCTTTAAACGGATTGATTAAGGTGTTTTGAATGAAATTGGTAAAAAACGAAGACGGCGTAAGCGTGTCTGGGCTTTGATGCTGCGCCATAGCATCTTGAAACATCACAATATCTACGCCTTTACCCACTGCAAATAAATGCGCACACGCCAAACCTAAAATTAAAGCCAAAGTCGTGGTGGTGACACAACACGCCAACGTAATTTTCCAGACTCGACTCAATTGCCCTACAGCCTGTAAGTTCGACACACCGACCACAATTGAGCTAAAAATTAGTGGGATCAGCAGCATTTTCAGTAAACCAATAAAAATACTGCTCATTAAACCAATGCCATACAAACTGGCGCTAAAAAATGTGCTGTCTGGAAATAGATTCAGAATAAAACCAAACACCACACCCAAAATTGCGGCAATTAGAATTTGTGTATTGAGGCTCATACGCAATTGAGTTTTTTAATGTGATGTGTGGACTATGCCATGTGGCTGAAATTGAATCGAGTATTATTTTTCTAGCGCACTTTGATTAGGTTCAGATCGTGCTTCAGGATGTAAAAAAGCCGACATGAATGTCGGCTGATGAATGTAGATTTTAAAGGCTATATTTTATTGCGTTTCGATTTCACGTAAACGAATCAAGCCTTCCTGACTGGTGCTACACACCAATTCACCATTTTGCCACATGCGCCCAAAGTTCAAACCACGCGAACTAGTGCTAATGGTGGCTTCCATGTCGTACAGCATCCAGTCATCCACACGGAACGGTTTATGGAAATACATGGCATGGTCAATACTGGCACACTGCAAACTTGGTGATAAATAGCTCAAACCATGCGGACGCAGTGCTGTGGTCATTAACGTGAAGTCTGAATAAAATGCCGCAATTGCCTGATGCAAAGACACTTCATCCACCTCTGGTGAAATGCTGTCATGGGTACGAATGTAGTGTGCATAAGCAGGTTCTTCAGGCTGCGGTAAAAATGGATTGCTCGGATTAATCGGGCGAATCTCCACCAAGCGATCACGCATAAAACTGGCACGCACATTTTCAGGTACAAACTCGACAATATGCTGTTTGAGTTCCGCTTCGTTTTTTAAAGCTTCTGCTGCAGGATAGTTTGGCTCTGAAATTTGATAATTCAGACCGTCTTCCAACGGCGCAAAGGACACCATCGCAGTAAAAATGGTACGCCCATGCTGAATGGCACGTACTTGACGGCTAGAAAAACTTTTACCATCACGCAAACGGTCAACTTCATAAATAATAGGTGCGTTGACATCGCCACCAAACAAGAAATAGGCATGCAATGAGTGCGCAGGACGATCAGTGGTATAAGATGCAGCACGTAAAGCCTGTCCCAAAACCTGTCCACCAAAAACACGTTTACCCACCAAGTTACGACTGATACCTCGGTAGATATTTTCTTCTAACTTTTCTAAACAAAGAAGTTCAACCAGCTCTTGTGTGAGTGCGTTCATAACTAACCTATGTATGGCGGAAATTGGGGATGCGGGATCGAAGTCGATGAAAAAATAAATCGTCAAAATAAACTGACTATTTTAAGCCTGCTATTTTGCCATAGATTCTGCATCTTTTACCCATCAAAGACTGACCGCTGTGTCACAACTTAGCCGATCAATTTTGCTAAAAATACGATTTTCAACGATAAAATCTAACAATATTCATGCAAATTATCTAAAAATGCAGCGCGATTATTAGATACAATGACGCAAAATAAATTCCCTACTGGCTAGGGACTTAGGTGATGAAGTAGGAGTGAATATGTCCAAGCGTGGTTTTGGTCAAATGTATCGTCAGCTTTCTGGTAAGCTGCTTGACCTTGTGGTGACACCGCATGTTTTGGGTGAAGTCCCTGTCAAGGATGCGCAAAGTGTAGACTCAAATGCCACTCGCACCAAGATAACTTGCTACGTATTGCAAAATCACTCACGCAGCAATGCCTTGGTGGTCGATGGCGAAACACGTCGCTTAAAACTCACGCCTGCGCTTGATCCATTGGTGATGGGTTCACATAAAGAAAAAGCCTCGATTCTGTTTTTACAGCATCACGATGAGAACAACCTACTCAATCCACCACCTTATGCTTTTCCGCCACGCTTGTTACGTTTAATTGAACAATTAGAACAACACCCAGAACTTGATATTGAATTGGTACCTGTGACCGTGTTGTGGGGACGTTCTCCAGACAAAGAGGATTCGTGGTTTAAACTACTGTTTACCGATACGTGGGCAACGCCTGGCACAGTCAAGCAGTTAATGAATATTGGGGTGCATGGTCGTCAGTCTTATTTGGAATTTCACGAGCCACAATCATTACGCGCTTTAATTGAACATGCCAAAACTGAGCATCCGAACCTGTCGCCTGCGACCTTTATTGTTAACACTCTAAATAATTACTTAGATGGACAACGTGAAGTCGTACTTGGCCCAGACTTGTCTGACCGCCGCAATGTCATGCTCAGTCTGATTAAATCTCCCGATGTGCAAGATGCCATTCGTCGTGAAAGTTTACGCAGTAAAATTAGCGTGATTGAAGCCGAGCGTCGTGCGATTGGTTATTTAAATGAAATCGTGTCGGACTACTCTCATGCAGCGGTACGCTTTGCCGATATGGCACTGACCCGCTTATGGACACAATTGTACGATGGCGTGGAAGTGCATAATTTTAGTACCGTGCGCGAACTGGCCAAAGACTATGAAATTATCTATACCCCATGTCACCGCAGTCATATCGACTATTTATTGCTGTCTTATGTGATTTACAAACGCGGCATGATGGTGCCGTACATTGCTGCGGGCGATAACCTGAATATGCCATTTGTAGGTCAATTGCTTCGTGGTGGCGGTGCGTTTTTTATCCGTCGTACTTTCCGTGGCAACGGCTTATACACAACCGTCTTTAAAGAATATTTATTCAGTATTTTGTCGCGTAACACGCCGCTTGAATACTTTATTGAAGGTGGACGTTCACGTACAGGCCGCTTGTTGCCACCAAAAACAGGCATGCTCGCCATGACCATTCACAGTCATTTGCGTGGTCGTGCTAAACCGATTGCTTTTGTGCCAACTTATATTGGTTATGAACGCCTGATGGAAGGTTCAACCTATGTCGGTGAAATGCAAGGCAAGCCAAAAGAATCTGAATCGCTAATGGGCATTTTAAAAACCATGCGCAAGATTGAACGGATTTTTGGCAAGGTGCATGTCAATTTTGGCGAACCTGTGTTTTTAGATGATGTTCTAAAACAACACGATGCCGAACACATCAGCATTGAAAAAAATGATGATCCTATTCCACCACAAGTGTCAGATGCAGTGAATACTTCGGCACATGCGATTTTGGAAAACATTAACCGTGCTGCGGTAATTAACCCGGTATCTTTGTTATCGCTGATTTTACTGGCAACACCAAAACATACCTTGGATGAAGAAATTTGTGTGAAGCAGTTAGACACTTACCGTAATCTGCTCACTGCCCTGCCTTATGATGAGCGCACTCAAGTCACACCATTATCGGGTAAAGAAATTATTGCCTACGGCTTAAAACTCAAACTGATTAAACGAGTGCAGCACGTTTTGGGCGATATTATCGCGATTGAAGACCATCAGGCGGTGTTACTCACCTACTTCCGCAACAATATTTTGCATGCCTTTGTCTTACCATCTTTAATTGCAGCATTGGTGAAACATAATGGTTCGATTCGTCGTGGTGATTTAATCAACGTCATTCGTACTTTATATCCGTTCCTGAAAGCTGAGTTGTTCTTGAAATGGCAAGATCAGGAACTCAAAGAACGGATTTGTGCCTATGTAGAAGCGTTAATTCAGGCCAAATTGATTTCTGAAGATGCGGAAGGCAACTTAATTTCACCTGCACCAAATAGTGAAGACCATAACCAGTTGGTAGTATTGGCTGCACCTGTAATGCAGAGTTTAGAGCGTTATTACATGACACTGGCGCTGATTACACAACGCGGCTCAGGCAATATTTCGGCACGTCAGGTCGAAGAACTCAGCCATTTGGTCGGTCAGCGTTTGTCGGTGCTGTATGAATTCAACTCACCTGAATTCTTTGACAAAGCCTTGTTCCAAAGCTTTATTAAAGTCTTAACTCAGCAAGGTTATATCAGCACCAACAGTGACAATGCGATTGTGTTTGATGATAACTTTAAAAACGTCGCACAATACGCCAATTTGGTGTTGGATGATGTGACTTTACAGATGCTGCAACACATCACCACCTTTAGCGATGAAGAATTGCGTGAGGCGTTAGAAGCACTTGCTGCACAACAAGCAAAAAAACGCTTGAAACGTAAGAAGAAGTAATTTTTAAGCTTCTTCTCTTACGCCATAAATGGCTCAGGCAGAAAGTTGGGGATGAGGGTGAATAAAAGCTCAATATTTGAGATTTTAAAAATCACCTCTCGCTAGCCCTTTCCTAGCAAGAGAACTTTTATTCTCCGATTTCAGGTGAATCACTTTGCGTAATTCTTAGATGATCAAAATAATCCTCATGTTTGCGCTGAAATCCTGTTTTCTCCATGCGCGTAGCAAAAATCCGCTTCCCTGTTTCTCTCTCACTTTCCAACACCAACTCAGGTAAATTGAATTCACGCTGAATCTTTAAAATCATTTCATGCAAAGGCTGAGCTTGGTTATTGCTGCAAATATAAACTGGTTCAGGATGTTCCACGTGAAGCAAATGTGCCAAAAAACTTGCCAAATCATCAATATGAATTCGGTTTGACCAATGTATATTTGGGTAACTTTGTGTGCTTTCCGCAAGTTTGAGCATGCGTGCAGTCGAAGTGCCATAAATACCCGAAGGACGTACGATCACACATTGTTCAGGATAAGCCTGTTGCCACAAGTGTTCCATCTGCAACAACAACTGCCCTTGTACATCATTCGGCTTAGGCACAGTATCATCATCAATACATTCACCTGCGTTTTCGCCATAAACCCGTGTAGATGACACCACAATAATTCGCTTTACAGGATGATCTTTTAATGCAGCGACAATCGGCTGCACAGAATCTACATAAGTCTGTTGATACGCTTCTACAGAACTCAAAACCGTATTCCGAGATGGTGCAAGTAATACATAAACGGCATCAACAGGTTGAGTCTGTGATAAATCGAGCTGTTGAATATCTTGAAGCAGATGCGTCATATCAGGATCTGTTTTCGGACTGCGGCTAATTGTGGTAATTTGATGACCGAGCGTAAATAGTTGTTTTGCAACACGCTGCGATGTTTTACCATAACCAATAAATAGAATATGCATTCAGCACCTAATCATAGCATTTGAAGTTGAGGGGACATGGCTGCAGTCCATCAGTTGCAAGGGGTAGGCTCTGCCTCTGCTGCATTACTCGAAAAACTAAATATTTTCACCACAGATGACTTGCTGTTTCATCTACCGCGTGACTATGAAGATCGTAGCACGATCATTCCCATGAACCAATTAAACGTGGGGCGCAGCTATTTACTCGAAGGTGTGGTTAAAGGGGTCGATTTTCCACCGGGTAAACGCAAGTCGATGGCGGTCAATTTAGAAGATGAATTTGGAAAAATCACCTTACGTTTTTATCATATTTATAAAGGTATTACAGATCGTGCCAAACTCGGCAATCGTTTAAGAGTATTTGGCGAAGTACGGGTTGGGGCGCGTGGTCTGGAAATGTATCACCCCGAATTACAACTGATTACTGAACATACCCCACTGCCTAAAACCCAACTGACTGCCATTTACCCAAGCACCGATGGGCTGACCCAAGCCAAATTACGTGAATACGTCAAACAGGCCTTGACACAGCATAGTGATGATTTGCCTGAACTCCTGCCTGAAAAAATGACCAATGGCTATGCACTCAAACAGGCGTTGGATTATATTCATCATCCACCTTTAAATGCCAATATGCTGCAATTGGCACAAGGCTCTCACCCTGCACAGCAACGCCTGATTTTTGAAGAATTGGTGGCGCATCAAGTCAGTTTACTGACCCGACGGGCTTATATTCAGCAAATTGCCTCACCTGCCTTTTCCCCAAGTCAAAAACTAGCGCCTGCGTTACTCGGCAACATGCCATTTCAAATGACAGGTGCACAGCAACGGGTTTCGCAAGAAATCATGCAGGATTTGCAGCGTAATAAACCCATGCTGCGCTTGGTACAAGGTGATGTAGGTGCAGGTAAAACGCTGGTCGCTGCAGTCGCAGCGTGTCATGCGCTAGAAGAAGGTTGGCAAGTCGCGCTGATGGCACCCACTGAAATTTTGGCAGAACAACATTATCTGAACTTTCAAAAATGGTTTGAACCATTGGGCTTAACAGTGGCATGGTTGTCTGGCAAACAAAAAGGCAAAGCACGCGCAGCGGCTGAACTGAGCATTCAAGATGGTAGCGCCAATTTGGTGGTTGGGACACATGCGTTATTTCAGGACAATGTGCAATTTGCCAAATTAGGTTTGGTGATTATTGATGAACAACACCGTTTTGGGGTCGATCAACGTCTGGCTTTGCGCAATAAAGGTGCCAATCACACTACACCGCATCAATTGGTGATGACTGCAACGCCTATTCCGCGAACTTTAGCCATGTCCGCCTATGGCGATTTGGACACTTCGGTGATTGATGAACTACCGCCAGGACGTACGCCTATTCAAACGGTGACTATTCCGCTAGATCGTCGTGAAGAAGTCTTACAACGTATTGCCAGCAATTGTGCCGAAGGCAAACAAGCCTATTGGGTCTGTACCTTGGTGGAACAATCGGAAACCTTAGATGCACAAGCTGCCGAAGTGACTTTTGCTGAAATTAAAGAACGCTTTCCTGAACTGAATATTGGGTTGGTACACGGTAAAATGAAAGCCGATGAAAAACAAGCCGTCATGCGGCAATTTAAAGACAATCAACTACAATTACTGATTGCCACCACAGTAATTGAGGTCGGGGTCGATGTACCCAATGCTTCAATTATGGTGATCGAAAATGCCGAGCGTTTAGGACTTTCACAGCTGCATCAGTTACGTGGACGAGTCGGACGGGGTGCCAAAGCCAGTTTTTGTGCCTTGTTGTATAAAAATCCACTTTCGCAAAATGGACAAGAACGCTTGCGGATTATGCGCGAAACCAACGATGGTTTTGTGATTGCAGAAAAAGATTTAGAACTGCGTGGCCCTGGGGAACTTTTAGGAACCAAACAAACGGGAGATATGGGCTTTCGGGTGGCTAAATTAGAACGGGATGATCATTTGCTGGCACAGGCGCATCATGTGGCACAGCAAATTTTAAACGATTATCCTACACATGCCGAAGCTTTGCTAAAACGCTGGCTGCCTGAGGCACCACGTTATGCCTATGTTTAAACGGATTGCAGTCCTAAGATGACTCAGCCGATCAATCTACTACAATGCGGCATACAATGGCTGCGCCAACTGCAACCGTGTCAGCTCTGCCATAGCGACACGCAATGGCAACATTCGGTCTGTCAAACCTGTTGGCAACAATTGCCGTGGCGTAGCCAAGCGGTACAACGACAAGAAATGCAGATTCAAGTCACTTTTGATTATCACTATCCAATTAATCGCATCATTCAACAATTTAAATATGAACAGCAGTTACATTACCAACTGCTTTTAGTAGGCGCGCTAAAACAACTGTCTTATCCTAAAATCCAAGCCATTGTACCGATGCCAATTTCCACTGCCCGCTTGACTGAACGCGGCTACAATCAATCTTTATTGTTGGCAAAAGGACTAGCGCGGCATTTAAATGTCCCGATTTGGCAACCTGTGACCCGCTTACAACAGCACGCGCAAAAAGGCTTAAGTCGCTTAGAACGATTGGAAGACATCCAACAGCAATTTCAAATTCAGGCTGCGCCTAAAATCCGTTTTCGTCGGGTTTTAATTGTGGATGATGTGGTCACGACGGGCAGTTCAATTCATGCACTCAAACAGCAGTTGCTCAAGCTCGGCTGTCAAAAAGTCGAGGCGGTTTGTCTGGCCAGTGCTGAATAAAAAAACTATTCGGTTGAATATGCTCAACGCATTAAAAAGTTGAACTTAAAATATAGAAGAATGATCAACTGCTCTTAATTTTGTTGTAAATATTGTTTTAACCACGGCATCACCACTTCACGGGTCAGCGGTGCCAACAAAGTATCTTGATCATCCAAATCTACCCACTTCATTTCGGCAATTTCAGCAGCAATTTTTGGTGCCTGATCAAGCTGAACCCAATACACATAACTGACCAAACGGCAGTCGGGCTCATTGGCCGTTGCTGTTTCATAGCGTCCAATAAATTGTTGAATTTGCGCCTGACAGCCAATTTCTTCGGCAATTTCTCGCAACATGGTCGTTTCAGGCGCTTCATTGGGTTCTAATTTGCCACCGACCTGCATAAAACACGCGGTATGCTGTTTACGCACCACCAATAACTGCTGTTTGACATTTAAAATAATTGCAGCTGCAACGGTAATGATGTTGTTGATCTCAGCCATTTTATTTCGCCAGTTCCTGCTGCACCCACTCTAGCTCAGGCACTTCCCATTTCATTTCAGGAACACGGTATTGTTCAAATTGCTGCAAAATATTGTCAATACAATTCGATACAATCAATGCCTCACAAAAACGTGGCTGAGTAAAACCTTTTTCAGAGGTCTGTCTTAAAAACTTCAGCAAATCATCATAAAAGCCAGCTACATTAAAAAAGGCACAGGGTTTTGAGTGAATTCCTAATTGTGCCCACGTCCATTGCTCAAAAATTTCTTCTAAAGTTCCAGAACCACCCGGCAAAGCAATAAAGCCCTCGGCCAATTCTGACATTTTTATTTTGCGGGCATGCATGTTTTCTACGATATGTAATTCGGTCAAATGCGGATGCGCCAATTCATGCTCTGCCAAACTTTCAGGCATGACACCAATTGCACGCCCACCTGCGGCCAAAGTACTATCTGCCACCACACCCATTAAGCCTGAGCGTCCACCGCCATAAATTAAAGTTTTGCCTTGTGCAGCCAATGTTTCACCCACTTTTCGTGCATTTTCAACAAAAACTGAATCTTTTCCTGGGGCAGAACCACAGAAAATAGCAATTGACGACATCATTTTTTCACCATGTTATCTGGCTGTCATGCCATAAAATTAAACTTCAGGGAGATTTTTAAATAAAATAGCATTCTGAGCAGTGTATTTAGTAAGATCCTTGTCTAAAATACACCCATCCACAAAACCCATACTGCGCAAGGAGAAAAGACGAATGCTTGAAGCCTTTTATGCCACAGAGCGCGGTAGTCTGGAAGATGCCACCATTAACGGTGGTTTTGATTTGCATCCAGATCTGGTCTGGATTGACCTGATTGCCCCTTCACAAGAAGAACAGCAATGGGTACTAGACGCATACTCACAAAATTTACCAACCTTAAAATCTTTGGAAGATATTTCATCTTCAGCGCGATTCTACCGTGATGATGACGGTATTTTACACATTAGTACCTATTTTTTAACTAAAAATAAAAACTATCAAGTCGATGGTGAAACTGAAGACAATTCCAGTATTTTAGCCACAGTGCAAACCGTTGCCTTTATCTTACATAAAGAACACCTGTTTACCCTACGCGGTGAAAAATTAGTGGCATTTCGGGCATTTCGGGCACGGGCACGACGTAACGACTACGAAATTGATTATAAAGACCCGACTTGGGTGCTTTTAGGCTTGCTTGAAGCCAAACTGGACGAACTTGCGGATATCTTAGAAGATATCCACAAGGACTTGGAAAAGTATTCCACAGAAGTTCTGAATAACCGTCATCGTGAGCAAATTTTAGACCTCGATGACATGATTACCCGACTGGCACAATTAGAAGACATGCTTGGAAAAGCGCAATTGTGTTTGATTGATTTACGTCGTGTCCTGACCTTTTTGGCACGTCCGCGTGCGTTGGGTAGTCATATTTACGATGCCGACATTCGAGAACTCAGTGAAGATGTACGCTCACTGGTCGAACACGATGCCTTCTTATTCCAAAAAGTGCGCTTCTTGCTCGATACCACTTCAGGCTTCATTAACACCGAACAGAACGACACGATTCGTCGATTCTCGATTTTACCGAGTATGTTAGCGCCACCGATGCTAGTTGCCAGTGTTTATGGCATGAACACCGACGTGTTACCTTTTGCCAAAGGCACCACCAGTTTTATAGTGGTCAGTATTATTTTAATTGGCTTCTTTATTGGCCCATTAATTTACTTTAGATGGAAAAAATGGATTTGATGCCTTTTATTCCCTCTCTTTTTAGGTTTAGGAGAGGGTTAGGGAGAGGTTTGCAATCTTTTCTCTCCTTTTAGAAGCGGGTTAGAAAGGTTTGCAATCTTTCTTCTCCTTTTAGCAGCGGGTTAGAGAGCTTTGCAAGCCTACCTCACTTGAATAAAGCGGGAAACTAAACGCAATAAAAAAGCACCTTACAAGAAGGTGCTTTTTTGATGGTTTTTTCAGTTTTAGACGATTAGCTGCAAATCATCTTGCAAATGACAGGCTTGAATGATCTTCATCATTTTTTCAGGAACCGCTTTAAACTGTAAGCCTTTGGCTTCAGGCGTCTGACGCAACCATTGCACCAAAACGGCCAAAGCTAAAGTACTCCCGTGTTCTAGCTGCGCCAAATTGACCACCAAAGGCAACTGCTGCTGACGAATCAACTGCAGACCTTTTTGGTAATATTGCTTTACATTACTGAAATCTATTTTTCCAGAAACACATAATTCCTGATTTGATAATTCAATCACGCCACACCTAACCTATTTTTTCTTTTCAACAGCAGCTTCTGCATCTGGCTTAAAGGTTGCAATGGCTTTATCAATATTGCCGCCATTACGCTTCACGTTCGCTGCAAACTGGTTACGGAATTGCAAACCTAAATCAATACCCGACACGTTAATGTTACGGATTTTCCATTGGCTGCCTTTGTCTGCCAACTGGAATGACACAGGAATTTTTTCACCATTATGCAAGAAGTCAATGGTCACCACTGGGTTCTTGCTGTTGGTCGCCTTATAAGGACGCATGGTGTAGCTTTGGTTGCTAAATTTCGCAAACGCTGTGCCATAGTTCTCAATTAAGGTTTCACGGAAGTTTTTCTCAAACTGCGCGCGCTGTGCTGCTGAACTGTATTGGTTCGTCGCATAAGTACCCATCACAATACGGGTAAATGCTTGCGCATCTACATACGGATCAAGGTTTTGACGCACAATCGTTTTGACCAATGCTGGATTGTTCTGCAATTTAGCATGATCTGCTTTTAAACGTGCAATCAAGCTATCGGCAACTTTTTTCACAAAAGCTGGTGGCGCTTCTGCAGGTGCAGCAAATGCAGTTCCTGCCAACATGGTTGAAAGTACACTTACCGCCAGAGTTTGCTTTAAAAGTGTTTTCACGGACAATCTCCTTCATTACTCAACAAATGACACTTCTGCATCTGTTGTTTCAGCTGTCGCTGTGTCTTTATCTGCGTCTGACGCTGCGTTGGATGTTTTCGCTGCACCGCCAGTAATAAACTTACTGATTAAATCTTCTAAATCCATGGTGCCTTGCGTGTTGGCAATACTTTCGCCACGCTTCACAAAGTTCAAACCACCACCTGGAACCACTTTGAGATATTTCTCACCCAATAAACCATTGGTTGCTACCATTATGTAAGCATCTTCATCAATACTGGTGATGGATTTCATGTTACCCAACAGTTGTTGTTCCATTTCTTTTTGTTGCTGAGGATTTGCTTCTTGGTATTCTGCACTGTAGCGCAATTCTTCAAGCGCATAATTTTGCACTGTTTTTAGTTGTTCAGGATTAAAACTGGTCAACTTGCCATCTAGTTCAAATTCAACTGTAGCCAAACGCGATACAGGGTCTAAAGTAATATCATTGACACGACCAATGGTGACACCGCTCATAGTAACTTTGGCGCGTGGTTTTAAACCATTCACGTTGTCAAATGTTGCTGTCATATTGTAACTGTCGCGCAAATTGGTACCCACCAATCCACTGACTTTCATGGCCAAGAAAAACAATGCAATGCCTGTCAAAATGACAAATACACCTACGGCCAGCTCACTTGTACGTGATTTCATTAAACACCTCCGAACATGACCGCAGTCAACACAAAATCAAAACCTAAAACACATAATGAAGAATACACCACGGTTCGTGTGGTCGACGTCGCAATGCCTTCCGATGTTGGGACACAGGCATAGCCTTGATATACTGCAATCCAAGTACAAATTAATGCAAAAACAAAACTTTTAATAATTGTGCCGTTAAAAATATCTTTATAGAACTGCACGCTGCTTTGCATACCGCTCCAGAAAGAACCTTCATCGACACCTAGAAAATCAACCCCGACCATTTTGCCGCCCATAATGCCAATCGCAGCGAAAATAATGGAGAGCATTGGCAGACTAACAATCCCAGCCCATAAACGTGGTGACACAATACGCTTGAGTGGGTCTACCCCAATCATTTCCATACTGGCCAATTGTTCTGTGGCTTTCATCAAACCAATTTCTGCAGTTAAGGCAGAGCCTGCACGCCCTGCAAATAACAGTGCAGCCACTACAGGTGCAAGCTCACGCAACAAAGTCAAAGACACCATCGTGCCCAACATGGCTTCCGAACCAATATTGACCAAAATGGAGTAGCCTTGTAAGCCCAATACCAAACCAATAAATAAACCCGACACCGCAATAATCAATAATGACATCACGCCAACACGGTACATTTGGTACAGGAACAGCTTCACCCCAAGTATGGTTGGCATTGAAAATAGAATTTGCAACAACATTTGGGTGGCGACACCAATGCCACGAACACGCTCAATGACGCGTTGACCTAATGCGGCAATAGCATTCATGAACGCACCTCATCACTTAAATAAGCCCGATGGCTAAATTGATAATCGACTGGCCCTTCGGCAGCGCCTGTTAAGAACTGACGCACAAATGCCGATTCATGCTGTTTTAATTCTGCAGGTGTACCTTCGCCCTGAATCACGCCTTCCGCGATAATATAAATGTAGTCGGCAATTGATAAAGTTTCGCCAACATCATGCGAGACGATGATGGTGGTTAAATCCAACGCTTCTCGCAAGGAACGGATTAAACGGGTCAACACACCTTTTACAATCGGGTCTTGCCCTGCAAACGGCTCATCGTACATGATCAATTCAGGGTCTAACGCAATCGCACGTGCCAATGCCACACGACGGTTCATCCCGCCTGAGAGTTCTGCAGGCATAAGTTGTTCTGTACCACGCAAACCGACTGCTTCAAGTTTTAAAGCCACCAATTCTGCAATTAAATGTTCAGGCAACTGGGTATGTGCACGCAATGGAAACGCGACGTTTTCATATACGCTCATATCGGTAAATAACGCACCGCTTTGGAATAACATGCCCATACGTGCGCGCGCAGCAAATAACTCCTGACGCGACATTTGCGCAAGATTTTTTCCATCCAGAAAAATATCACCATGATCGGGAGTCAACTGACCACCAATCAAACGTAATAACGTGGTTTTACCAGTACCTGAAGGTCCCATAATGGCAGTAATTTGACCACGGCGAATCTTTAAACTGACATTTTCGAAAATGACACGTTTCCCTCGTTTAAAGCTCAGTTCATTGACTTCAATCAATGACGGCTCATGTTGAGGCATTGGATTATTCATAGCTGAGGGTCTTCCTGCATTTTTTCAGCACGCATACTATAAAGGATTGAAGCGCAAAATGTTATCTAGCAAATTTTTAAAAACTGTGCACGTATTGTTCAAGCAGTCTTATTATTGTTATTTAAATCACTTTTAGGACAGCAACAATTTAAAAGTAAGAAGAAATAATATAATACATTAAATTGCATAAGATGAGTGCTAAACCAATATACGGCATCATTCCCTCTCTCGTCTGCATGAGCAATCGTAAGCTATTGATGTTCATAATTAGCAAATAGAGTTAAAAACGTGACTCATTATACATTTTATTTATCTAAAACAAAAATATTTAACATAAAAAAACCAGTGCTGAGCACTGGTTTTTCTTTATACAAATTGCTATCGCGATCTTAGTCGTTAAATTTACGACGTGGGCGATCAAAACCACCTTCACGGCGTGGACGATCTGAATTGAACTCGCGACGTGGACGATCTTCACCACCAAAAGAACGCTTAGGACGATCATCAAACGAACGTGGTTGACGGTCACCAAAACCACCCTCACGACGATCACCAAAATCACGTTTTGGACGATCACCGAAGCTACCTTCACGACGTGGTTTGTAGTCTACGCGGTTGCCACGGTTGTCATCATTCGCATCAAAACGCGGCTTATCGTTGAAGCCACCTTCGCGACGCGGACGGTCTGAATTAAATTCACGACGTGGACGGTCATCAAATGAACGCTGTGGACGATCACCGAAACCACCTTCACGGCGCGGACGGTCTGAGTTGAACTCGCGACGCGGACGATCTTCAAATGAACGTTGTGGACGGTCACCGAAACCACCTTCACGGCGTGGACGGTCTGAGTTGAACTCACGACGCGGACGATCTTCACCAAATGCAGGACGTTCACCACGTGGTTTGTCATCAAAGCTGCGACGTGGACGTTCATCACCGCCTTCACGACGTTTAAAGTTGCTTTCGCCTTCAAAACGACGACCGCCACCAAAACCGCCACGACCACCGCGACCGCCATCACGACGACCACGACCACCGTCACGACCAGAACGTGCTGGAGGTGGAGATGGCTCTAAGCCTTCAATTTCTGAAACGCTTAAACGAGCATCTAAGAAATCTTCCAACGCACGGATTTTGCCACGCTCACGGTAAGTTGCCAAAGTAATCGCGTTACCAGTACGGCCCGCACGACCTGTACGACCAATACGGTGTACATAGTCTTCATTTTTCATTGGTAAACCGAAGTTAATCACGTGAGAAATAGTTGGTACGTCTAAACCACGTGCTGCAACGTCTGTTGCAACCAAGATTTTTGCACGGCCTTCACGAATGCTGCGTAAACGACGGTTACGAACGGTTTGTGGCATTGCACCATGTAGCGCAACAACCGAGTGACCCGCTTCAGCCAATTCTTCAGCCAACATATCGGTATCTTCTTGAGTAGATGCGAATACAACCGCTTGATCTACACCTTCATCAGATAACCAGTGTGACAATAATTTTTTCTTGTGCTCGAAACCATCAGTCCAGTGTAAAGTCTGGGTGATGTCCATGTTCGTTGAGTGACCTGTTTCAATCGCAATACGCACAGGCTCATTCATCATGCGTTCTGCAAGTGTGATAATACGGCTTGCAAAAGTTGCAGAGAACATCAAGGTTTGCTTACGGTTAGCAGCTAAATCGCTAATCGCTTCTAGGTCTTCAGAGAAGCCTAAATCGAGCATACGGTCAGCTTCGTCTACAATTAAGGCATCAACTTTATCAAGTTTGATTTGACGACGGTTCACCAAGTCAAGTAAACGACCTGGAGTCGCTACAACCACTTGCGCACCTTTTAATTGTTGGATTTGCTTACCAAAAGGCATACCACCCATGATTGCTGCAATACGTACACCTTTCATGTGACGTACAAATGCAATCGCGTCTTGGCTAACTTGTTGAGCCAATTCACGTGTTGGGCAAAGCACTAAAATTGACGGCTGAGTAATAGCTTTCATACGCTCTTTAAATGGTACGAAAGTATCTTGATTAGCAAGCGCGTTTAAAGTTGGGAGTAAAAATGCAGCAGTTTTACCAGAACCTGTTTGGCTAGATACCAATAAGTCTTTACCTTCAAGTGCCGCTGGGATCGATTGTTCTTGAACAGGAGTCGGCGTAGTAAAGTTCAAGCCTTCTAAAGCTTGTTGTAAAGATTCATGTAAAGAAAAATCAGCAAAAGTTTTGCTCATAGAGATTTTCACCCTGAAAATGGGTGCTCCATTAAATAAAGTCAGATGGACATCGGCAAAAAGCGGTACAGCAATTATCGCTGACAATTTAAGATTCAGCGGCGATCCGAGTAACGACGATGTGATATAACGCACGCATGATTACGGCTTAACCTGAAGGAATCGCTTTAGCGATTGGGGCGCGAGATATCGTCCTCTCTTTGGACCGCACGCGCATACACAATGATTAGAAGAGAAATGTTCAGGTAATGAACAGAAATTAAGTGCGTACGCGGATTATAGCAGGATTATTTTAAAAGTCACCTTATTTAATCGACTTTTGCAGTTTTTTGTGTAAACAGTGATAGATTCTGCTTTTATGGCTAGTATATGGACGATAACAACAGATTTAAAACCAGCAGTTTTAGACCGTTAGGTAAAAGAAAAGCCCTCAGGATGAGAGCTTTGCTAAGTGTCTTATTTAAGTATAAATATGATCAGCTGATTATTTCGCTGCTTCGCCCCAAGCAGGCACAACCGCTTTCATAAGTGGTTTTAACATTTTCATTGAACATGCCAAAACTTGCCCATTTTCCATAGAGTCGCTGCCACCACGTGCATCGACCACAGTACCGCCCGCTTCTTTCACAATTAACTCACCCGCAGCAATATCCCACGGTTTTAAGCCAAGTTCAAAATAACCATCTAAACGACCTGCAGCCACATAAGCCAAGTCTAATGCAGCAGAACCTGCACGGCGGTATTGAGCGCCTGCTTCTGTCACATTCAATAAACTTTCAAAATGGTTTTTGGCATAAGAAACAATTTCGCCATCGCGCTTAGCACGATAAGCATGACCCACTGCCAAGAAGGTGTTGTCTAAACTGTCTTTTACATTTACACGAATACGACGTTGATTCATCATCGCACCACGGCCACGGCTCGCAGAGAATAATTCATCTTTTACAGGGTCGTAAATAACACCGTGCTGTGTCACACCTTTGTGTTGCACTGCAATCGAAATACAGAAATGAGGGAAACCGTGAACAAAGTTTAGCGTGCCATCTAAAGGATCAATCACCCAACACCAGTCGGCATCGTGACCTTTGCCTTCCTGCATGCCAAATTCTTCGCCCAGGAAGCTGTGATTTTTATAACTTTTGCGTAATGTATCAATGGTCAATTGCTCGAGGTAACGATCTACGCGCGTTACAGGACCATCAATGCCTTTTTCTTCGACTTGTAGATCGAGTTTATGACGATTCTGATGCGCTTTTAAAAGCTCTTGACCAACTGTTTGAGCCGCACGCGCAGCCATCACCACCATAGGTTCCATTGAACACCCACTACAAATTTGAAGAGTTTGATAAAGAATAATGCATGAAAGCCCCAATATTTTAGCAAATATTGAGGCTTTTGGGGAAGAAGTGTTGCTAAAAATTAATTCAATATAGATTGATGCAGTTTTTGCCAAGCATTTTGCATTGATTTTTCAATGCCTTGTGCATCTAAACCTGCCTGTTGCAGCATTTGACCATGTGTCGCTTGTTGCATAAAGCTATCTTCTAAACCTAAATGAATAATCGGTTTGACAATCTGGGCCTTCGCCAAGTATTCACTCACGGCACTGCCTGCACCACCCATAATCGCATGCTCTTCTACAGTGACGAATAATACAGTGCTGTCTGCAATCTCAGCTAACAGTTTTTCATCCAATGGCTTCACAAAACGCATATTCACCACACGTACTGCGACATCGTGCTGCTGAGCAAACGCTTCAGCCGCTTCAACTGCCGCTTGCACACGGCTACCAAAAGCCAGCACTGAAATATAGTCATCATATTGTGGATTGAACTGCGCCACAATTTCAGCTTGTCCTAATGGAATTGCAGTCATCTGCTGCTGAATTTCGACACCCAAACCATGCCCGCGTGGATAACGCACTGCTGCAGGGCCGTTATATAAATAAGCCGTGTGCAGCATTTGACGACATTCATTTTCGTCTTTTGGTGCCATAATGACGATATTCGGTACGGTACGCATATAGGCATAGTCGTAAGCACCTGCATGGGTCGGGCCATCTTCACCCACCAAACCTGCACGGTCGATACCAAAAGTAACATCCAGATTTTGCAAAGCGACATCATGAATCAGTTGGTCATAACCACGCTGCAAGAAGGTAGAGTAAATCGCCACCACAGGCTTCAAACCTTCACAGGCCATACCCGCAGCCAAAGTCACCGCATGCTGTTCGGCAATCGCGACATCAAAATAGCGTTCTGGGAATTGTTTGGCAAATTGCACCATGCCCGAACCTTCGCACATGGCTGGCGTAATTGCCAATAATCGTGAATCTTGTTCTGCCTGATCACATAACCACTGCCCAAATACATCAGAATATTTAGGTGCGCTAACTGGTGCAGCTTTGGCATGAATTTTACCAATGGCGTGATATTTAATTTGATCGGCTTCTGCAGGCGCAAAGCCTTTGCCTTTTTTGGTATAAACGTGAATTAAACGTGGGCCTTTACGTTTTTTCAGCGCATTAAACACGTGTGTGAGTTGTTCAACATCATGTCCATCGAAAGGGCCGAAATAATCAAACCCAATCGCTTTAAATAAGTTGTCTGCAGCTTCAGTGGCAGCACAGTGTAAACGCGAGTTATACGTCCATTTCGGATGTGGCTGCACGTAAGCTTCGCCAGTTTCACTGACATAAACCGATTCACCACGTTCCCAAATGGCAGCAAGATGTTTAGCAAAGCCGCCTGTGCTGCATGAAATTGACATATCGTTGTCATTCAGCACCACCATCATATCGGCTTGGTGAGCCACTGCATCATTCATGGCTTCAAAAGCCATACCTGCTGTCATAGCACCATCGCCAATAATGGCAACAACTTCACACGGGTTTTGTTGATAACGTCGTGCCAACGCCATCCCCAATCCTGCAGAAATTGCTGTTGAGGAGTGACCAACGCCAAAGGTATCAAAAATAGATTCTTCACGCGCAGGGAATGCAGCCAAACCATCTTTGGCGCGAATGGTGGTGAGTTGCTCGCGGCGTCCTGTTAGGGCTTTATGCGGATAAGCCTGATGACCGACATCCCAAATTAAGCGATCGTGTGGGGTATTAAAGCAATAATGCAGCGCAACGGTCAGTTCGATCACGCCTAAGTTTGCGCCAAAGTGTCCTCCACTTTGACCTGCGGCATACAAAATGAATTGACGTAACTCATCTGCCACCTGTGGAAGCTGGCTTTGCGCGAGTAAACGTAATTGCTGCGGATGGTCAATCTCATCGAGCAATGGTGTTACAGGGCGTTGAGTTGGAATTTCTGTATACAGCATATGTGGCAAAGCCTTCTAAAGCCTGGCAAATCCTAAGCGAGGTCAATGGGAATTACTCGATCATATAACCGAATGGTATTACCTTCAATCAGCCACATTTCTAGCGATGTAGTTTTGAGCAGTGATTTCAGTTGGGCACACGTTGGGTGGGTAGATTATCCTGAATAATCTAACTATTTATCAACCATTATCGTGCGCTTTATACAAAAAAGAAAATCTTCTGTATAAATTCGTGTTCGCTATTCTACTAATGTCTGAGCATTACGCTATACTTTAAACAATTTATCGACTATTTCACGAGTTAAACAGTGCCGATTAAGTTTGTCGCAACCTCACGATTACCGACCGCATTTGGTGAATTCAACATTACGGTATTTCAAGATCCTGAAACTGGCGAAGAACACGTGGCATTATCCAAAGGTTTGGACACTGCGCCAACCCAGCCCGTTCTGGTACGGATTCACTCAGAATGTTTAACTGGCGATGCTTTCGCGTCTTTAAAATGCGACTGTGGCCCACAGCTTCAAGCCACTCAACGTCTGATTAATGACGCAGGACAAGGTGTGATTTTATATTTACGCCAAGAAGGTCGCGGGATTGGCTTGACCAATAAAATTCGTGCTTATGCCCTGCAAGATCAAGGACATGACACGGTGGATGCCAATTTAATGCTGAATTTACCTGCCGATGCACGTCGCTATGATATGTGCAGCATTATGCTAGATCATTTGCAGGTTAAAGCTGTGCGCTTAATCACCAACAACCCTTTGAAAATTCAAGCATTACAGGAACAAGGGATTACGGTGGTAGACCGTGTGCCTTTAACTGTGGGTCTAAATCCATTCAATGAAGAATATTTGCAAACCAAACACGAACGCATGGCGCACATGTATGATAAAGGTGACTTCTGAGTCACCTTTTAATTTTTGAATTAAATAATTTCTACTCAACTTACTTAAATCGTCATCGAAAAAATACGATTATTCGGCATACGGCGTTTTAAACGCAAATCAAAGGCCATACAAATATTGCGCACAAAAGGTTTACCTTTTTCCAAAATCTGAATGTGCTGATCTTGAATGAGCAGTAATTCATCTTCCTGCATTTCCTGTAACTGTTGCAGCACTTGCTCAATTTCAGGAAATGCCAATTCTGGACTGGCCCACGACGTTTCAAAGCTGCACATTAAATTTAAAATATGCTGACGTATTACCAAATCTTCCCGATCCAGCACATGCCCTTTAAACACAGGAATTTCATTGCAGGCTAAACGGGCATAATAATCTTCAATGCTTTTTTCATTTTGCGCAAAGCTATACCAACTGTCGCTAATAGATGAAACACCCAAGCCAATCATAAGC
The DNA here is from genome assembly GCF_013419245.1 of Acinetobacter sp. YH12095. Classification (NCBI taxonomy): domain Bacteria; kingdom Pseudomonadati; phylum Pseudomonadota; class Gammaproteobacteria; order Moraxellales; family Moraxellaceae; genus Acinetobacter; species Acinetobacter sp. YH12095. The sequence goes on along the minus strand of NZ_VPAL01000004.1, from coordinate 104,579 downwards.
TGCGTTTTAGATGCGGTATAGCCCATAAAATTACGGTGCAAGGTACCATTTTTAAACGACTGATACATACCATCACGTTCTAAGGCAAAGTGATCCATCCCAATTTCATGATAACCATAGGCCAAAAGACGCTGTTTGCCTTCTTCATAGCACTGACGTTTTAATTCATCTTTAGGTACATCTTCATCTTTAAAACCACGCTGCCCATTGCCTTTAATCCATGGCACATGCGCATAACTGTAAAATGCCAAACGGTCTGGCATTAAACGTTGGGTCTGCTCAATGGTATTCAGTACATCGTCTAGATTTTGAAAGGGCAAACCAAAAACCAAATCATGTGAAATAGAATCATAGCCAATTTCACGCGCCCACTCGGTCACACGTTGCACATGCTCAAAAGGCTGCATCCGATGAATGGCGCGCTGCACTTTTTCATTATAATCCTGCACGCCATAACTGACCCGACGAAAACCCAAGTCATATAAGGCCTGTAAATGTTCGCGGGTGGTGTTATTGGGATGACCTTCAAAACTAAATTCGTGCTGTTCTGCCACTTTGGCTTTTGCCAGAATGCCTTGAATGAGCTGCGTCAAATGTTCGACAGAAAAGAAAGTTGGTGTGCCACCGCCCAAGTGAATTTCTTTAATGATGGGAGTGCTTTCGAGCAATTGGCAATATAAGTCCCACTCTTTTAATAACGCCTGAATGTATGGCTGTTCAACTTCATGGCGTTTGGTGACACGTTTATGACAGCCACAAAAAGTGCATAGACTTTCGCAAAATGGCAAATGAATATACAGACTAATGCCTTCGCTGGCATTAGATTCATCAAAAGAACGCTTCAGCGTCTGCTGCCATGCCTCGGCTGAAAAAGTAGCATCATCCCAATAAGGTACGGTTGGATAACTGGTATAACGTGGTCCAGGCACATTGTATTTTTGAATTAAAGAATTTGCCTGCTGTGTCATCCACTCTGCCCCATTCAGTTAATTGCTGCTGACTAAAATTTAGATTGTAAAAACTATTGTGCTGAGCTTGTGCATGGAAATCAACCTAGTCTTTTGCTCGGAATACATGCTGAAATACAAAGCACCTTGCGCAATTGCATGAGCGATTTGCAGCAAACTGGATAAACCCCTTAATTTTTAGACAGTTTTATGTTTTGATGTAAGCCATTTTATTTTTATGCTGAGGTGGCCATGTCGCATCCTACTCACGCGGATATTCAACGTGTACGTGAATTTCTTCTCGATTTGCAGGCGCGAATTTGTGCGGCTTTAGAACAACAAGAACAGGCAGGTGGCGGAAGCGCACAGTTTGAAATTGATGACTGGCAACGTCCTGAAGGTGGCGGTGGTCGTTCCCGCGTCTTACAAAACGGTACGGTCATTGAAAAAGGCGGAGTGATGTTTTCTCACATCAATATTTCCAAACTGCCTGCTTCTGCAACTGAACGTCATCCAAATATTGCAGGCGCACCTGCGCAGGCGATGGGCGTGTCATTGGTGATTCACCCGAAAAACCCAAATGTACCCACCTCACATGCCAATGTGCGTTTATTTGTCGCTGAACCTGAAGGACAACCGCCAATTTGGTGGTTTGGTGGTGGTTTTGACCTGACACCATTTTATCCAAATGATGAAGATGTGTTGGCATGGCACCAAACAGCACATGACTTATGTGCCCCTTTTGGCAATCAAGTCTATGCAGAACATAAACAATGGTGTGATGACTATTTTTATTTAAAGCACCGCGATGAACAGCGTGGCGTGGGTGGTTTATTTTTTGATGATCTGAATCAATGGGACTTTGACACCTGTTTCAACTATATTCAGGCGGTGGGTAATGGTTATTTGGCTGCAATTCTGCCTATTTTTGAGCGTAATCGTGACAAAGCCTATACCGAAGCACAACGTGAGTTCCAGCTTTACCGTCGTGGACGCTATGTGGAATACAATCTAGTTTACGACCGCGGCACTTTATTTGGCTTGCAGACAGGCGGACGGATTGAGTCCATTTTAGTCAGCTTACCGAACTTGGCGGGATGGTCGTACCGTCCTGAATGGGCAGAAGATTCCGCAGAGAAAAAACTCACTGACTATTATTTAAAACCACGCGATTGGTTAAATCTCAAGACGAGTTAAAGCTCGCGACTGGTGAAACCTTGCTACATCGCAGTGTAAAAAAGATCACATTCAAGGTTCAAAAAAGCGATTCTTCCACGAATCGCTTTTTTACTTACAAACTTTATTGCTTATTTTCAAATCAATAAATATGCACAGCATGAATTAACTGTCATGATAGTGCGGATGGATTTTAATAGATGATGTGACCGCGCACCCTATTCGACCATGCACAAATAGGATTTAACTATCCATACATCAAACCATGAGTCAAAGGCGAATTCATCAAACTGTCAAAGCCTTATGTCACACTGCGCCACATCTGTCAGGAGATCCGCATGTTTAGCCCGCTGTTCAAACACAAAATCTTTTTATTTTGGGCAACCTTTGCCATGTTACTTGGCTCAATTTGCATGACCTTTATTTTTGAAAGTCATCTTTCAGATGGCTTAGCCATTAGTAGCAGCATTTTAGCGGGCATTGCCATGTTCGTGATTGCCACTATTTTGGTATTAGAAACCGTTTTAGAGATTTGTAATCCTTAAGTCCAAAGACTCCCACCGTTTTATACCACCATAGGCTTTAGTCCGCGCTGAATTTGACGTATATTGATGCACATTTCAGCACATGGATTTTGGCAAATGCGCAAACAATTTGCCGTGATTGGCAACCCAATTGAACAATCACGTTCTCCTGAACTGCATCATGCCTTTGCAGAAAAAACAGGCATTGACCTGCAATACAGCAAACGCCTTGCCCCTCTTGATGGTTTTAGAGACAGTGTTGCAGACTTTTTTAATCAGGGCGGTGTAGGCATGAATGTAACCGTGCCTTTTAAAGAGCAAGCATTTGCCCAATGTGGCGTATTAACCGAACGTGCCAAAATTGCCAAAGCAGTCAATACCTTGTGGATGCAAGATGGTGTTTTGCATGGCGACAATACCGATGGTCAGGGTTTGGTTGATGCCATTCGTGCTTTGGGCTGGAATTTAGAGCACAGTGATATTTTGATTATTGGCGCTGGTGGTGCAACCCGCGGGGTAATTTATCCGTTGGTACAAGCAGGCGCAAAAAAAATTGTGATTGCCAACCGCACCCTTGCCCGTGCTGAACAACTGGTTGCTGACCTACAAGCTGCCGTACCGCAAGCAGAATTACAAGCCATGGCACTTACCGATTTAATAGGTCAATTTGATTTAGCCATTAATGCGACGTCTGCCAGCTTAACGGGAGATGCCCTCACCTTGCCTGAGTGTTTGCAGTTTAATTTTGCTTATGAAATGGCTTATGGCAAACCTTCGAGCTTTTTAGAACAAGCCAAAGCGCGTGGCGTACCGACCTCAGAAGGTTTTGGCATGCTGGTCGGACAGGCGATTGAATCTTTTTATATTTGGAATGGCGTGAAACCTGAATTAAAAGATTTCCTCTAAATCATCACCAAATAAAAATAGCCCTTGAGCAGCAAAGGGCTATTTTTTTATTTAAACTGGGCAATCTTGTTGAACGCTGATTGCCCATTTTTCACCCACGGTTTATTTTACAAATTTCTGCATATCTTCATACACATCCATATATAACTCATAATCAATCTGTTCAGCCTGATCTTCAGTTAAAGTGCGAATTGAATTTTGGCTCAATTTGCCCTGCTGACGATCAACATACGTCTGCCCCAAAATGTGTGCCGTTTTCTTTAAATTCTCCAAGTCAGGCACATCCCAATCATAAGCTGCTTCATAGGCTTTTAAATATTGCTGAGCGAATATCTGTTGTGGTTGCTTGTATTGCTGTTTCAGCTTACGCCATTCAAGTGCGACTTTATTTTCATCGACTGCATCTTCAGTCAAATTATTGATACGACGACCAATTGCATTATTGAATTGCTCATCTTCTTCTAAATGATGCTTGGCTTGTAAAGCTTCAATCCGTTTTAGCGCGGCACCTTTCGGGTCATAGTAGCGCTCATCACTAAACCAATAGGCATACACTTCTGCCATTTCCTGCAAGGTTTGTGGACTAAGATTTTTTACCCACGTACTTTGCTCTGCTGCCATGTGCACTAAAAATAAAGTCTGATAAGTCTGACTAAAAGATTCTGTTTGTTGATAGGTTTTTTGTGCCAACTGCGCTAATTCTTCATCATAACTTAAGGCGGGTTTTGCAGTGGTCTTATCTTTATTTTCTGCAGTTTCCTGCTCCAAGGTACGCCCTAAATTTGTCACCCATTTTTCTAAAATTGAGTCTTTACTGACTTCTTGAATGGATTTGGCTTGACGCAGCGCACTACGGTCAATTTTGCTGGCTTGCCCATAATTCGCAATGCTGACATCGTTATACACATGAATTGTGCCGTAATTTTCGCGTTTAAATTGCAGTGCATAATCAATTTTTGCAGCACGCCCCTGATCATCTAAAGCCACATCAATTTGCATCGGTGTTTTTTTATCTTTAGGTGTAGCATTCATAATCTGTTGAATTTCAGCCTGATGTTTTTGCCACAAAGCTGCGAAAGCAGCGGCATCGACCAATTGTTCCGAACGATATGGTTCAAAAACTTTAGCTAGCTTTTCTTGCGGTGAAGCAAAGTGCTCATCCAATACCGATTGTGCCTGCTCAGCACGATTTGGACTAAATGCTTCTAATTCATAGGCATAAGCACAGTAGGTTAAATCCCCGACTTTGGCTGTTTTTGCTGTTTCGATCAAACGCTGACAGTCTTGTTCGCTTAGCATACTTGCGGTGGTTGCTGAATCTTCAGCCTGCTCAGCCGCTGCCTGAACGGCTTGTTCAGCCGCAAGCGTGGCATCTTCACGAGCATCTGCTGAATAATCTGCTGCGTTATTCGCTGTCGTTTCAGTTGCATAAAACTTCTGACTGACCAAATCACGCAAAGCAAGGGTGGCTTGATAAGCCACAAAAGCCTCTTGGCTCATACCATAATCTTCAGCAGTTTCATTGTGTTTTAAGTAGTCTTCAGCACTTTCTTTGGCTGATGTATCTTGTGTAGTTTCAACTTGCTCAGTAGCATCTTCAGTTGTGGTCGCCTGCCCCAATACGGTCTGTTGCAAATACGGTGCATTGACCTGATCAAACATGGCAAGCTGCAGCAACATATCTTCCAAGCTACTGTTCAAACGTATTTTTTCACTAATTTTTTGCTGACGTTCTTGTGCAGTTAAAGATAATTTTTGAATGTGATTAGAATCTGCCAATACATACGGCACCGCATTCATGGCTTTTAAATATTCGGCAAATTGTGCCACTTTAATCCGCTCAAAATCGGCTTTGTATTTAGAAAAGTCGATATAGGCAAAGTCATTTTGACTATCTTTATTTACCAAATAAGGCAACAAAGAAAAATAATTGGTATAGAACTTATATTCATTAAAATCGACCACCATCGGTACTTTCATTTGCACCAAAAGTGTCGGTTTTTCATAACGTGCTGCCACATTCAAAGCAGCAATTTTTTGCCGATAATGCACCGAGCCATCGTAGCTAAACTGAGTGTCATTCAATACATTCAACACAAAATTAAAAGGACTCGATTTTTCGATTGCCCCTGCAGCATAGGAAGCAGAGTTTTGTTCCTTAGCCATTGCCGTATATAAGTTTTGTTTTTCTTGTGTACTTAAACGGACTTTTTGCTGTTTTAAATACTGATCTAATTGCTTTTTAAGTACAGGATCGAGTGTAGCAGGAGCAGCATCCGCTACTTTTGGTATTGCTTCAACTAAATTGCTCTGTACCCGTAATTTGCCCTGAAAGTCATAACTTGGCGTTTCAAAGATGGCATTTAACCCTGTAATTGCCTTTTGTTCTATACTTGCCGTCTGATTGGAATTGGTCTTAATGACATGCTGCGAACAACCTGTAGCAGCTAAACTAAAAAGACATAAAGATAAATATTTTAATTGTATCTTCATTGCTAAACACCTTATATTCATTATAGATTGGTCTGTTCAAACGTGCAGATTATGATACATTGTAACATAACACTTCATTCGTTTTTGTAAGGTGAATAATTTTCAGTATTCGCATTTCTGACATTTTTATTCGCTATTCTTATCAATGTTTTTTGATCATGAGTGTGAATAATCAACATATCGATACAGATAATCCAAAACTATTTCTAAATTAGGATTAAGACTATGCCAGCATATAAAGCCCCATTACACGATATTCGTTTCTTAATGAACGAAGTGCTTGATTACCCAACCCATTACAAAAATCTTTCTAACGGTGAACTTGCGGACGCAGATACAGTCGATATGATTTTGGAAGGTGCAGCAGATTTCTGTGAAAATGTACTTTCTCCACTCAATCAATCAGGCGATGAAGAAGGCTGTCATTTTGAAAATGGCAATGTGACCACACCGAAAGGCTTTAAAGAAGCCTATGACCAATTTGTGCAAGGTGGCTGGCAAGGTCTGTCTTACCCTGAACAATACGGCGGTCAAAACCTGCCAATGTCGCTAAACCTCATCAAATCTGAAATGATGGGTACAGCAAACTGGTCATTCCAAATGTATCCAGGTTTAAGCGTGGGTTGTATCAACACCATTATGCAATTTGGTACAGACGCGCAAAAAGATACCTATTTACCGCACTTGGTTGCAGGTACTTGGTCAGGCACCATGTGTTTGACTGAACCACAATGTGGTACCGACTTAGGTCAGGTAAAAACCAAAGCAGAACCACAAGCCGATGGTACGTATGCGATTTCAGGTACCAAAATCTTTATTTCTGCAGGCGAACATGACCTGACTGAAAACATCATTCATATTGTGTTAGCACGCCTCCCAGATGCGCCTGCAGGCACAAAAGGTATTTCATTATTTATCGTACCGAAATTCTTGCCAACCGCAGAAGGTACGGTGGGTGAGCCTAATCCTGTCACTTGTGGCTCTATTGAACACAAAATGGGGATTCGCGCGTCTGCAACTGCAGTCCTGAACTTTGACAATGCCGTGGGTTATTTGATTGGTGAACCAAACAAAGGCTTACATGCCATGTTTACCTTTATGAATACTGCACGTATTGGTACAGCAATTCAGGGGATTTGCCATGCAGAATTGGCATTCCAAGGTGCATTACCGTATGCCAAAGAACGTATGTCAATGCGTGCGCTTTCAGGTAAAAAAGACCCTGAAAAAGTAGCTGATGCAATCATTCACCACGCCGATGTACGTCGTATGCTCTTAACGCAAAAAGCCGTGGCAGAAGGTGGTCGTGCCATGATTTATCATGCTGCACAATTGGCAGATAAAATGAACGACGCTTTAATGCGTGGTGATACTGCAGCTTTTGAAGCGCATGATGACCATTTAGGTTTCTATACCCCAATCTTAAAAGGCTTCTTAACTGAAATGGGTTATGAAGCTGCCAACCACGGCATGCAAGTGTACGGCGGTCATGGCTATATTAAAGAATGGGGCATGGAGCAAATTGTACGTGATTCACGTATTTCTACCTTATATGAAGGTACAACTGGCGTTCAGGCGCTCGACTTGATTGGTCGCAAAGTGTTGTTAAGCTCTAAGGGCAAAGTGATTCGTGACTACACCGCTGAAATTTTGAAATTCTGTGGTCAGCATGCACGTAACAAATACATGCGTCGTTTTGCATGGGACTTAACCAAGCTATGTGCTCAATGGAACGCATTAACCGTGCGCATTATGTTGGCAGCTCGTAAAGACCGTGACATCGTATCCAGTGCTTCAGTGGACTTCTTGATGTTCTCTGGTTATGTCATGATGGCTTATTTCTGGGCGCAACAAGCGGCTGTGGCTTCGACCAAATTGGCTGAAGGCAATGGTCAGGAAACACCTGAGTTCTATAAAGCCAAAATCAAAGTTGCCGATTTCTACTTTGAGCGTTTATTGCCACGTACCCAAGGTCATGCAGAAGCAATGGTCAATCCATCTAAAACCATGACTGCATTAGCACCAGAACATTTTAGTTTTGACTACTAAAATATTCTAAGCAGATGTAAATCAAAAGAGCGCGTAATGCGCTCTTTTGGTGTTTACTTCAGAAAGTCAGTACTCGAATCTACACATCAATTAAAATTACTTTTAATGTGCTGTTGGAAAACCATGAAATACCCACTGAATCAGATATAAAATCAGAAAAATTAAAATCACTAGACATAAAATTTCTAGTCGTTTCATTCAATTCGCTTCTTAGCCTTGTCTTCTAGCAACATATAAATTAAATCAAGCTCAGGACAGACATATCCCATTGCGGTTAAAGCCGCGGTAATTTGCCCACGATGATGAGTTGCATGATTGAACACATGCATTAGGGTTGCAGCATAGGGTAAGTGCATCTCCACGCCAGTTGATGTTTTATAGTGCAGCTCTTGATGAAAAACTTTCTCATCCACCTGATTTAAAAAATAAATCCAGTTTTCAGCCTTCTTTTCAAGTTGCTCAACAAGCTGTGTTCTGTTGGTTTCCACAATACTATCTAATGGCAAAATTGGTGAGTGGTGCAAAGCAAAACGTGGAAACCACAAATGATGCTCACCGACCAACAAGTGATTCAGAGTGCCAAAAATACTTTTAAAATATAAGCCCTGATCCAAGAAAAAATCATCATCTGAAACCAATAGCAAAGTCTGATTTAGTTTTTGAGTTGCCCAAAGATTATAGCGGGCAAGTAACTCAAACGTTTTTAAATCCATTTAAAATTATCCTATTTGAGTTTTATTATGAAAATTGAATCAAAAGTTCAAACTATATTAAGATAAAAGATATATTTTTAATCATTTAAAGCGAATTTGTAGATTTAAAGACAGATACAATTTATTGTCCTTTAGAAATAATTGACCAAAATCATGCTTGGTTTTACTTGCCATCTCAAACTTTGTATTATTGTATAAATACTCTTCAAATTCATGGCGATGATACAGATGATAGCAAATGATCTCGTCATCTTCTTTAATTACTAAATATCCACCTGTAGAATCAATTTCGTTACTTGTCCAAACTGTACCAGGCATCATTCCAATTGCTATTTCACACAATAATTTTTTAATTTTAAACTGATAAAAAGGATGCTGATGTTCAAAAGAATATTTCATTGGATTTTCATAAGAAATTTCATTAAAAATATCTTTAACTGAATTAAGAGTTGATGTGTAATATTTAAATATAGCTTCTGCCATAATTTTTGGTAGTAAACTATCCAACAAAATTAAATTATTCTCAAATACAGCATTATTTAAATGGGAAAATTTAATATCGGCTCCCAACATTTTTAAATGTGCTATACGAGATTTAATAATTGGTTGTGGCAATGCAAGCTGATTAAAATCTTCAATCTCTTTTTCGGTTAGGCAAATATTTTTTATTTCAAAAATAAAATTTGTTGTCTTTCCTGCATTTAACAATGTGGATGGTTTACCTAATTTTGACTTTATGCTAAATCCCAATTCAGGCATTGTTCCAATTTTTGCATCATAAATTACGATTCTAATATCACTTTTCGCACTAGATTTTGCTTTAATCTTATTTGATTGGTATCTGGATATAAAGTTTTCCACATCTGGAATAGTAAATGATGCCGTTTGCTTTTTCTGTAATTCTGCCAGCAAAAACTGAGTAATATCTCTGAGTTCCTGTAATGGTATCTGAAAAACATCTTCGCCCCGCAAAATCTCTACTATACCCTCTGATTTATGCGGTACATAAGTGAATAAATGATGATGTTCTTGACGTAAAATTCTAATTACAGGATAAATTAAATTATTTATTTTATTTAAGTTTTCATCACCCGCACTTAACTCCCCATCACATAGTAATTTAAAAAGGGCATAGAGTTCACTCCATTCCCCCTTATTTGCTGTAATCATACTCACCAATCTTCAATGCTTTTAATATTTCTTTTGCAGTTGCCTGTATCGCTGGAATAGCAACAGAATTTCCAAATTGTTTATAGGCTGAGGCATCTGAAACCACGATTTTGAAATGATCTGGAAACCCCTGCAACCGTGCCCATTCTCTTGGCGTCATTTTCCGAATACCTTTCCGATTTACCTCTCCTTTAATTCTAGTAGTTGGAGTAAAGTCTGTAATTCTATGATCTATAACTAAATTACGCTCTCTCCCCATTCCACCTACAACTATGGCATTGGCAATTGCGTGATCTGGAATAATAGCGTAACCAAAACCATTTCCTTTATTTTCATGTCGAGCTTTATGCTTTTCCAAGGTATCTAAATACTGTGTAGATAAGTAATATTTAGTAGGTACAACCTGAGTTTCCTTTATATCGGCAAAACAGGTTTTTTTATTTAATGGTTGTGGATAAGAGAAATTTTGAATTCCAGTATCTTTATGGAAGCCTACAATAAAAATTCGCTCTCTATTTTGGGGAACACCAAAATCTTTAGCATTTATAATTTGAGGCTCAGCAACGTAGTAACCTAAATCATCTCTTAATGTTTTTAAAATAGTTTTAAGTGTATTTCCCTTATCATGACTAATTAAGCCTTTAACATTTTCTAAAAAGAAAGCTTTAGGTTGTTTCCGTTTTATAATATCCGCAACGTCAAAAAATAGCGTACCGCGTGTATCTTCAAATCCAGATCTTTTACCTGCAATTGAAAAAGCCTGACAAGGGAAGCCTCCACATAAAATATCGAAATGATCAGGTATCGCATTTTTAGTAGACTCTAAAGTGATATCACCATAAGGCGTTTCACCAAAATTGACGGAATATGTTTTTTGGGCATATAGGTCTATTTCTGATGAAAATACGCACTCGCCACCAAGATTTTGTAACGCTAGCCGAAATCCACCAATTCCTGCGAATAGGTCAATAAATTTAAATTTACTTGGGTATTCTGGATAAAAAGGGATTGATTCAAAGAGGGAAAGGTTTTCCTCTTTGTTTACCACTAATTCACCATGAGCCTTTAAAACTTTTGGACTAGTAGAGTTCATCTCAAACCTTCAAGGCGATACAATAACAAAGCCATTACAATAACAAAATTTACCTTAAATAGCATGCAGTGCAAGACACAAGCTGTCGCTCTAGCACAATATTCGATAAGCGTTAGGACAGATGCCTGAGCTGAACTCAAATCACAAAAACGCTTCCAACACCGAATTTAAAAACACATGCCCTTGCGCAGTACATGCCAATCGCTTCGGATCATCCTGCAACAATTGCCGCTGACGCAATGTATTTAAAATATCCTGCAAATCATCCAAGTTTAAACCTGTGCGGGCAGTATACAAGTTTGCCTCAACCCCATCATTCAGGCGCAGTGCATTCATCATAAATTCAAATGGCAACTCATCGGCTGCAATTGCTTTAAACTGCAAGTTTTCCGCAGGTACTTTGGCTAAGTAATCTTTCGGCAAACGGGTTTTTTGGAAGCGATACACACCATCATGCAAAGTCACTTTGCCATGCGCCCCCGCACCTATCGCCAAATAATCGCCAAACTGCCAATAATTTAAATTATGTGCAGACGGCAACTCTTTACGCCATGCAGACACTTCATAATTCACAAAACCTTGCGCAGTTAAATAGGCTTCACCCTGCGCTTGAATTTCTTCCAAGACATCATCTACAGGTAAAATTGGCTGAGTGCGGAAAAAAACAGTATTAGGCTCAATAGTCAATTGATACCATGAAATATGCGTTGCACCATGTTCCACTGCCAGTTTTAAATCCTGCAGTGCTTGCTGCAAAGTCTGTTCAGGCAAGCCATGCATTAAATCGACATTAATTCGCTGAAAGCCCGCTTCACGCGCCAAGCCAATTGCGGCAATCGCATCATCATTAGAATGAATACGCCCTAATTTTTTTAAATGCTCAGTATTAAAACTCTGCACGCCAATCGACAAACGGTTAATGCCTGCAGCCAAATAATCTGCAAAGGGATCATGCTCCACTGTTCCCGGATTAGCTTCCAACGTAATTTCGCAGTCATCTTCAAAAGCTAGCACGGCTTTCAGCTGTGTAAATAACCATTGATACCCCTGTGCTGAAATTAGCGAAGGTGTGCCACCGCCAATAAAAACACTGTGAATTTTCCGCCCCTGCGCAAACTGAGTCTGGGTTTTAAAATCTTCCAGCAAAGCCTGTAGATATTCCTGTTCTAAATCTAAACTCAACTTACCGTCAGGCACAGCATGTGAATTAAAATCACAATACGGACACTTACGCACGCACCACGGCATGTGAATATATAAAGATAAAGGAATATCAATGGGTTGAAGTGGATTCAAAGACAGACTCAATGCAAAATCAAAACAGTGATACAGATTTTAACATGACTACAGCAGGACACTGATGTATTCCCTAGAATTTGCTTTAGACTAGAATCTGTTTAATAAGAAAAAATGTGAAAATGATGAAGATATCCAGCCAATTACTCTTAATTTTGCCACTGGCGATGGGCATCGGGATTGCAATGGCATTTCAAACTGCAATCAACAGCCAATTGCGTGAATATTTATATTCTCCGCTACAAGCTGCCCTTTTCTCTTTTTTCGTTGGTACAATAGTTTTAGCCATACTGGTATTTTTTCAACAAGTCGAGAAACCCAACCTCAGCACCTTGCTCAACATTCCTTGGTATTTATGGATTGGCGGATGTCTAGGGGTTTATGCCATCAGCATGAGTATTTATAGTGCTCCAAAACTAAGTTTACTCACTTTATCTGGGGTGATTATTTTTGGACAAATGGTCACATCAATGCTGATTGATCATTTTGGGTTCTTGGGCACTGAAAAAGTCAGTATCAATTGGCAACGTCTTTTAGGTAGCGTGGTGATTTTTATTGGTGTGCTTCTCACTTTACAACGCTAATACCCAAACGCTAAGCACCTCATGCATTGAGATTTTTTGTGTCAAATATACATTCTGTGACCACGACCCGTTTTGAATTAAAACAGCTTTTTCAACTGATGATTCCAATTTTGGTCACACAATTTGCGCAAGCAGGTTTAGGTCTGATTGATACCATTATGGCAGGTCACATGTCTGCCACCGACTTAGCTGCTATTGCTGTTGGGGTCGGTTTGTGGATGCCCATTATGCTGCTGTTCAGTGGCATTATGATTGCTACCACACCCTTAGTCGCCGAGGCTAAAGGCGCGCGTACCCCAGAAAAAATTGCAACCATCGCCCGTCAGTCTTTATGGATTGCGTTTATTTTAGGTGTGATTGCAGGGCTGATTTTACAGCTCATGCCTGCACTATTGCCATTATTTGGTGTGCCTGAAAATTTACAGCCCAAAGCAGGCTTATTTTTACATGCCATTGGTTTTGGGATGCCTGCCGTGACCATGTATGCTGCCTTGCGCGGTTATTCGGAAGCACTGGGCTATCCACGCCCTGTGACTGTAATTAGTCTGTTGGCATTGGTTTTATTGGTTCCGCTGAACTTTATGTTTATGTATGGCTGGGGGCCTCTGCCTGAACTGGGCAGTGCGGGTTGCGGTTTTGCCACCGCCATTTTGCAATGGTTAATGTTTATAAGTTTGGCATTTTATATTTTTAAAAGTCGCGCCTATCAAAGCACGCAGGTATTTAGCCAATGGGAAGCGATTGATGCGGTCTGGATTAAACGTATTTTGCTGTTAGGACTGCCCATTGGTTTAGCCATTTTCTTTGAAGTGAGTATTTTTAGTACTGCCGCCATTGTAATCAGTCCTTTGGGAGAAACCAAACTGGCAGCCCATCAAATTGCCATGTCAGTCACATCTCAGTTATTTATGATTCCCATGTCTTTGGCAATTGCCCTGACCATTCGTATTGGCACATATTATGGCGAACAAAATATTCACGCCATGCGTAAAGTACAAGGCTTAGGCTTTGCAACTGCAACTGTATTTGCCTTTTCTACAATGACGCTGATGTGGTTTTTCCGTCCTGAAATCATTTCAATTTACACCCGCGACCCGCAAGTGGCGCAAGTGACGATGTCTCTATTATTATTTGCGATTGCCTATCAACTCATGGATGCATGGCAAATTAGCGCAGCAGGTTGTTTGCGTGGCATGCAAGACACTCAGGGCCCAATGTGGATTACCATGCTTGCTTATTGGGTTGTGGCTTTCCCCATTGGCGTGTATTTAACTCGTTACAGCAGTATGGGCGCTGCAGGGGTTTGGGTCGGGCTGATTGTCGGTTTAAGCATTGCCTGTGTGTTACTTCTGACCCGTTTATATTTCAACAATCAACGACTGGAACGCCAATTTACAGCATAAACCTCAGCCTACTCACCTACATGCCAAAATACGTTTTGGCACGTGGGTCTTGTGATCAAAAAATACTTTAACAATTAAAAGTAGGCATTTTGCTCACGAACACTTATGATCAAAAGATAGTAAAGATGATCTTGAGGAACATCGCATGGCAAAAACGGCGCGTACACCTGGTCGTCGCTTTATGAAACTTGCGAGCATGACAGCAAGTATTGCAACCAAAACGGTATCGAACTCGATTAAAAACCGCACCGCAGATGAAGAACAAAAAAATGCGGCACGCAGCCAATTGTTTCAGGATATTGGTATCCAAATTGCTGATACCTTAGGCGAAATGAAAGGTGCGGTGATGAAAGTCGGGCAAATTGCCTCGCAATATAAAGATATTTTTCCGCCTGAAGTTGCCAAAGCCATCAGTAAATTACAGCGCCAAGCACCTGCCATGCCTTTTGCTGAAATTAAGGCACAAGTTGAAAAAGAACTTGGTAAACCGCTCGACAAAATTTTTAAACACTTTGATGAAACTCCGTTTGCAGCCGCATCTATTGGGCAAGTGCATAAAGCCATTTTACCCAATGGCGAGCAAGTGGTGGTCAAAGTGCAATATCCTGGGGTCGATGAAGCCTGCGAAAGTGACCTGAAACAAGTCCGTTTGGCACTGCGTTTAATGGGTGTACTTAAAATAGACCGTAAATTACAAGACCGTCTATTTCAGGAAATTCAGGAAAGTTTAGACAATGAGCTGAACTACCAGATTGAGGCACAAAACCTAGAAGTAGCGCGTACCTTTCACGCGGCTTTGGATGATAAAATTATTATCCCACAAGTGTTTAAAGACTATTCTTCGCGGCATATTCTCACCTTAAGTTTGGAACAAGGTGAAAATATAGAAACGGCAAGCACATGGTCACAGCGTACCCGCAACACTTTGGGACGACGTTTATTGCGTGCCATGGGTCAAGAAATCTTTTATTTAAAACGCTTTCATTGCGACCCGCATCCGGGCAACTTTGCGTTCCGCCAAGATGGTTCTGTGGTGATTTATGATTACGGCGGCGTCAAAACTCTATCGAATGATGTAGTGCATCATTTTCGACAACTGATTCATGCTGCGCGTGCGCAAGATATTGCCGAAATTGAACAGCATCTAGATGCACTGCAGGCAATTTCTGCATTGGGTAAATTCCCTGAAGATTTATATTTGCAATGGTTAGAAGTGCTGATGCGTCCGCTAACCACACATTATGATTTTGCTGAAAATTCTGCCCATCATGATGGCGTTGAGTTGGTCAAAAGTTCATTGAAATATTGGGATGTGTTTAAGCCTTCTCCCGATACCTTAATGGTGAATCGAACTGTTTCAGGGCATTATTGGAATTTAATTCATTTAAAAGTACATGATAATTTAAATGATATTTTTGAGGAGTTGGTTCCACCGCGAGCTTAGACTCAACTTTGGACTCAGCAAAGGATGCTGAAAATAAAGCCCAATCTGTTTTATGCTCCGTAACTAAAATTATAATCCAGACAAAAAATCCTCCCAAATGTAGGAGGATTTTTTGTTATCTAAACCGATTCATTCAAGTTGAAACGATGAAATTCAAATTATTGAATTTCAAGGTGTTTGATTAAGCATTCCAGATCATCGGCAGACAGTTGTCCAATATAAGTGAGTTGTGTTTTTTGGATAGGCAGCTGATATGTTTGTACTGTATCAATCCACGATGGCTTTTTTAAACCAGCCTGTTGCCAGTTTTTAATTTCCACATATTTGCTTTTAATAAAAGCAGACTTATTTTCGTACTGACTACTTAAACGGAATACAACATAGTCGGTGTCCGTTTGGCGAATATACAACACAGGTCTGGTCTTACCCTCGGCAATATCTGTAAAGCCAACATAAGCCCAATAGAGTTGTTGGGTCATTAGTAGCCGCCATCATCTTCTAAAAAAGCAGCAGTATCCGCAGCGCTAGACACTTTTACACTAGGAACATTATGGCTCATCGCGATTAATCTTGCTGTATTCAAATCCTCGTCACTCACTTGAGTCGTGACAGGTATTTTTCCAGTTCGTGCAATTTCAGCGTAAACCATGCTCATTACAGTGGCAGGCGTCAGACCAACTTTTGTCATAATGTATTCTGCCGATTCCATAATTGCCTGATCAACCGTGTATTGAACCCGTTTTTTTACCAATGTTGTCATCATCTACTCCATACATACCACTGAATGCCATTTTATGCCTTAAAATGGCATGGGTCAAACTTGTTCTTACGATGCCTTTTCACTTCCAATAGAAAAAATTATTTAATCTGTGCAGACACTATTCCCTCAATGACAGCCCTTATACAACAGGTTTAAAAAGGGATTGGATAATTTTTGATGTAAAACTCACTAGAAAGAATGCATGTGGGTTTTATTTGCCAAATTAATTGTTATGTTATAACATTTCACAAATTACACACTTAGTTTGGAGAAATCTCATGCGCCCGAATATCCACCCAGAATATCGTGAAGTTTTATTCCACGACACCAACGCCAATGCCTATTTTGTGATTGGCAGCACCTTGCAAAGCAGCCAAAGTAAAGAATATGAAGGCAAGGTATATCCTTATGTGACTTTGGATATTTCAAGCGCATCGCATCCGTTCTACACAGGTGAACAACGTCAAACCAGTAATGAAGGACGTGTCGCGAGCTTCAACAAACGCTTTGCACGTTTCAAACGCTAAGCTTGAGTTTTATTGCAAAATCTCACAATCACTTCATATTCAGTTAAGTTTTCTGTTTTATATTTTAAACATAGCAAGATTGCTCATCGAAACGATGGGATATCCTCTATCTTCAAAGCCCAAGCACTCTCCTCCAGCTTGGGCTTCTTTTTATTTATAATTTTTATCTAATGGATTTTTCTACTCAACGATTGATTTGGTACAGACCCTAATCTAATGTTTTAAAAACTGTTGAATCACATAAAAACCCAATCCCAGCAACATCACTCCCAAAACCACACTGGAAAGCGCATAACTAAACGCCATACCTTGCTGTCCATGTCTTAAGAGTTGCCAAGTTTCCAAACTAAAACTGGAAAAAGTGGTAAAGCCACCTAAAATACCTACCATCAGTAATAAGCGGGCTTCCTGCTGCAACACAGGATATTTCTGACTCAATGCAAAAAATACACCTGCCAAAAAGCAGCCAAACAGATTGACCGACCACGTTGCCCATGGAAAATGCTGTGCCGATTTAAATAAATACAGGCTTGCGGCATAACGTAAACTTGCGCCAATTGCACCGCCCATTGCTACCAAAAGCCAATTCATTGTGTTTTGAATCCTAATGAAAAAAAGTGAGATGAATGAACCATCACCGCACAATTAAAACCTGATCACACTATACAAGAATCATGATTTTAAATGCGAATGTACACTCAAAAAACACATAGACTTTGCCATAAAAATTGCGCTAGTCTGCATGTTATTTTTAGGCGCAATGGAGGACAGGATGGCTCAGGAATTATTGGCGCAACTTGAAGCAGGCACTGCAATATTTACCGATGTGCTCTCATTTATTGAAGCACGTTACACCTACACGCCAACTGCTTTCAAAAATGGGCAACAGCTCAACGCCGCCAATGAAAATCAGGGCAGTGCCAAAATATTTTCATTTGCGAAACTCAATGGCTTAGATCAGGCGCAAACCCTCAGCCTATTTGCAGAACATTATGCTTCAGTACTTGCAACACCTGATGGAACTGATCATCAAAATATCCGCCAGTTTATGCAGCACGGTTGGGATGGCGTTCAGTTTGAAACGCTAGCCCTCAGCGCCAAATAAAAACAACTTTAACCAAGCAAAAACCGCATGAAAGTTAAACCTAATCATGCGGTTTTTTATTAGGGATGTGTACGTTTCACGTGGAGCAATACTCAAGCTGTTTACCGTGTATGAGATACAGTTTCGGCAAGTATCTACAATTCAAACTCTAAACTAAACATCACACTCAGCTTTTGACTTTTTCAATCCACTGAATCGAACTAACGCGAAATACTTCACAAGCACCATCCCCCGTATCGGTTGGTGTGAGAGATGATGTCCAAACCAAGTCCTGATCTTTCACCTCAACCAACTCACCTTTTAAACGCACCAAATCACCACGTTTTACTTTTTGAATGTCTTTGGCAATTTTTGGGTTGGCAGGAATGATATGCATATTAGACACCATTTGCATGGCTTGTTCTGCAGGCACAGGTAAACGGTCTATTTTCCAGTTTAAATAGCGGTCATATTGATTGACGGTAATATGACGGGCAATTTCAGGCTCAGCAAATAAACCCCAACTCACCGCATAATCAATCGGAGAAAATTTGGCTTGGGCATCATCCTGATAGGTTTTTGAACCCAAAATTCGAAAATCACCCTTAAAAGGTTGCAACACTTCAATCGACTGACCTTTCACGACAGGAGGCAAGCCTTTGGCAATATTACGCTCGACCGCAGCATAGACGGAACATGGCAAAGCCAGAGTCAGTAACAATGCCGTGAGTTTTAGCGAAATATGCGTGTTCATCTTAAAATCTGCCTATTAAATTCATCTATCTATATTTATCTTAATCACAGATCATGAATACAATAGTTGAAATTGGTAACAAAATGCAGTCATTGGCTCATTCTGACATGGCAAAAACCCTGTAATTTCAGCTAAGCTTATCGGCATAAAAATCAATAATTAGATCTGCACATGCTCTATAAATTTTATCAAAAACATATTTTCCCGCACTTGCTGAATCAGGTCATGCAAACTCCATCCTTAATGGATTTACGACGTGAGCTTTTATTGGGCGTATCGGGCGAGGTTTTGGAAATTGGCTTTGGTACGGGTTTAAATTTACCTTTTTATCAAGGTGTAGATACCGTGTATGCCTTAGAATCCAATGCAGCAATTTTCCAATTGGCGCAGGAACGAATTGATGCAGCACCGTTCGTGGTTGAGCAGATCACCGCAAGTGCAGAACAACTGCCTTTTGCAAATAATCAATTACAGCATGTGGTATCCACTTGGACGTTGTGCAGTATTCCAGACCTAGAACAAAGCTTGCGAGAGATTTATCGTGTCTTACAACCGGGCGGCACTTTGCACCTCGTAGAACACGTTTTAAATCGACAAAACTTAAATATTCAGCGTTTGCAACATCTGCTCACACCAATTCAAAAGAAAGTTGCAGATGGCTGTCACTTAAACCGTGACATTGAAATTGCCCTACTCGAAACTGGTTTTGAATTGGGTGAAGTCCAATATATTGATATTGCAGGCATTCCAAGTCTTGCACAGCGCATGTTATTGGCGCGAGTACATAAACCTCTTTAATCACAATCCTCAAAATCAATCCGAATGGTTTCAAAACGCAGTCTGCCCTGCTGAATGGCCTGCGCAATTGCTTGCTGACCTTTGGTCAAACGTGCGCCACCACTTTTAATATCAATCAGGACAATTGCAATATCTTCGGCATGCCCATTGCCATCCCGATAATCGGTATAGCCATCAAACACGATATAATCAACAGGATCACCTAAAAATTTGGCATCGCTCGGTAAATACTGAAATTCGGGCATAATCGGTGCTAATTGCTCTGCCATTTTGCCTTTCAACACCGCACGACTGGTATTTACACTGCGCTTTTGTGCCTGCAATAACGCCTGCTGATGTGCCAATTCAATTTCTGCAATATATTGTTCATACTCGGCTTTAATCCGTCCATTGCGGCTATTGCTTAAAATTAAGGTGGTCAGCACCACGCCTATACAGGCACCTATCAGCATCGCCATCCAGATTGACATAAAACCTTCCTAAACCTTTTTTGCAGAACTCGATACGACTTTTGTCAACTGTCATATTCCGAGCACAAAACAATGATATGCTAGGGATGAGCAGATTAAAATCGATTCGAGGGTCATGAAAACTATATTAATTGCCAACCAAAAAGGTGGCTGTGGAAAAACCATTACGGCTATTAGTTTAGCATCTGCGCTTGCACAAAAAGGCTATAAAGTTGCTTTGGCGGATGCCGACAATCAAAAATCTGCGCTGCAATGGTTAAAACAACGACCAGAAACAGCCGCTCCAATTCAAAGTTTAGATTGGCGTCATGAAAAGTCGATTGGCGATGCACCCAAAAACATTGAATATTTAATTATTGATGCACCTGGTGCGTTATCGGGTGAGCATGCCGAGCAGCTGATTAGCGAAGCACATGCCATTATCACACCTCTACAGCCTTCATTTTTTGACATTGACTCCACCCGTCGCTTTTTAAAGCATTTACAAGATATTAAGCGGATTCGCAAAGGCAAGGTACAAATTTTATTGCTGGCCAACCGTGTTAAACCAAACTCTGCCAGTTCTAAAGATATTCAGGATTTTTTCCAGAAAATTGAACAACAACCTGTGGCTTGGATTTCAGAACGTGCCGCTTACGGACAATTGGCCATGCAGGGTCTCAGTATTTTTGATAAAACCCAAAAATCTTATTTACAGATGCAAAACCAATGGCAACCTGTATTAAACACCATTGTAGATGACCCTGCTCAATGGTTTTAAAGCCTAGAATCGCCACCGTTTAGAACTTATTCACCAGAACTTACCAAGCTCTCGTTTTCGGGAGCTTTTTTTTCAGTTAATATGGCACATGACCTTAGGAATGTTTCAGTGAATTCAGTGCAACAGTACGCGCCAACATTACAAAAAATTTTATTGTTTGGACTGTTTTTTGTCCTGATCTTTTTGGGTTTTCACATACTCAAATATTTTATTGTTCCTGTTGTTTGGGCAGCAATCATTGCCTATATGAGCTGGCCACTATATCAGTCGGTGCTACGTTTATGCGGTCATCGTCCTACGCTTAGCGCAGCCTTAATGATGCTGATGGTCACGTTGGTGGTCGGCATTCCACTCACTTTTGCCATTTTTATCCTGCAACATGAAGGTCGCAACTTATATTACGAATTACAAAAACAGGTCTTTTCCGGACACTTAAATGTCCCTGATTTCATTCGCAATTTACCTATTATTGGTAAAGAAGTCACCCGCACCCTTAAAGAAATTAATCACGATCCGAACAGCATTGTGCAATCCATTTCCTTATGGATTCAAGGGCATTTGAATTACGGTAAAGTGGTGATTAATGAAGTCAGCAAAAACCTGATCAAACTGGGTTTTGCCCTGCTGTCATTATTCTTTTTCTACCGCGATGGTCACACCATCTTGCATCAAGTCAGCAAAGCGCTAGAAATGGTGATTGGGCCACGTATTCATCACTATTTAGATACTATTTCTGAAACCACACGTGCTGTGGTTTATGGCGTTGGACTCACTGCAATTGCGCAGGCTTTACTCGCAGGCGTGAGCTATTTTGTCGCTGGGGTACCTAACCCAATGGTGCTAACCATTGTGACTTTCTTATTTGCCTTAATTCCGTTTGGCCCACCTTTAGCTTATGGTTCGGTTTCGCTGTGGTTATTTAGCCAAGGGCATACGATGGAAGCGATTGGCGTGATGGCATGGGGCGTATGTGTGGTCAGCACTGCCGATAACGTGATTCGTCCTTTGGTGATTTCAGGTGCAACTCAAATTCCATTCCTGTTAATCATGTTTGGAGTTTTAGGTGGAATTGCCAGTTTTGGTCTAATTGGTCTATTTATTGGCCCTGTGATTTTGGCCGTGTTACTGGCCATTTGGCGTGAATGGTTGCATGAAAACAACCAGCCCGAAGCTTTAATGTTGCCCAAAGCCACGCTTGCGCATGATCTCCCTGAAGACGATTCATCATCCAATTCAAAGCTTGATTAAGCTGTTTTACTGATCATATTGCTCACATGGCTGTGTTGATCTGAATAAATCAGCTCAACACAGTACATACATACTACTACGCAAACGTTGTATTGTAACGGAGCTAACTTTGCTTCAATCAAGACATCCCTAAATATTATGCACAACAAACAGGATGTCTTTTATGCGCTCAATACTCAAATTTGCCAGTCTTGCTGCTTTTAGCAGCCTAGTACTTATGGGTTGCAGCACCACCGCGACCACACAACAAAAATCTAAAATCTTAAAAATGCATGCTGTTTCAGCACAAGGGATTGGCAAGGAATTAGGTACGGTTGAACTGCGTGACAGTGCAGCAGGCTTAGTCATTCACCCCCAACTCCAACAACTCCCTGCAGGCGAACGAGGTTTTCATATCCATGAAAAAGGTTCATGTGCAGTAGCAGAAAAAGATGGAAAAATGGTTGCTGCTTTGGCAGCGGGCGGACATTTTAATCCCAAAAATATCCCGAATCATGGTACACCGCTGACAGGACATTTAGGGGACTTACCGGCTTTAAGTGTTGCAAACGACGGAACAGCCAAAGTGACTGTGATTGCACCCCGTTTAACATTGGCACAAGTTGAAGGGTTGGCCTTGATGATTCATGCAGGCGGTGATAACTATGCTGACCATCCAAAACCATTGGGCGGCGGCGGTGAGCGAATTGCCTGTGGGATTATTTAAGCGAGCATGATGCATTTTCAATAAAACATTTATTACCAATTGTGGATAAGTTAAGGGTTATACACATGCCTTTCGACTTATCCGCAAAAAGTAAAATTTATCTTTTTTAGGATTATTCTCAAACGACACTCAATGCAGCTCTTCTTGCTTTATATCGGTCGTATTTCATAACCACACTTACTCGTTTTTGAATAACTTGCTACTAACTTGCACAAAATTAGCTCAATTTTGCAGCCATCGTATCTAGTTCATCAATGTGCAGAGCTCGCAACAGCTCGTCTTTGCTATTGTCACTATTTGCGCTACACTGCTGTTTTATCCACTTTAAAAAGATTTGGGCATGAACATTAAAACATTACGTTGGGTTGGGTTCCTAGAAGGTATTTCATTCTTATTGTTGTTATTTATTGCTATGCCCATGAAATATATGTTCGATAACCCAATTTTAGTGAAATATGTAGGTATGGGACACGGCGTATTGTTTATCGCATTTTTAGTGGTGCTTTTTGTGGTTTGTGAAAAACAAAAATGGTCTCTTAAAATGTTTATTTTGGGCTTAATTGCTTCAATTTTACCTTTTGGCCCATTTGTTTTTGATGCTAAATTGAAAAAGATGGAACAACCAGTACAAGCTTAATCTGCAAGTCCTTTTCAGCTTTCATCATATTACACATTTTCTGAAATTTAATTTATAAATCAAATGTTTGCAAGGTGATGCCACATCACCTTGTTTTATGATGCAGCTGAAAAATTTAAACCCTTAAAACTGCCCTGCAGCAACTCGCTCCTGCATCACCTGTTTAAGCATCATGCGTGGCAAACTAAACCAAAGCGTTATCAACACCAAACAAGCCAAACTATACGCCCAAATATCAAACCGCATATATAAAACACGTACGAGTTCAATCACAATAAAAAAGCACAGCATCAATAGCATTGAAACACTAGCAGCAACAGTACCTTTAGACACTTCCGATGACATTAAGGCGAAACGGTATAAGACTGAGAAGCTCATTCCCTCACCAAAACTGATCAAGCTCATACCAATCACCAAACACCAAACAAAATAGCTTTGCCAAATTGCCCCCAATACGATCAGCACACTACCTAACAACATTAAAGGTAAACCAATCAAGACTGTTTTTCCTAAAGGTAAACGGTCAATGACTTTCATCAGCACCAGATTTCCTAAAATCAAACCACCCAAAACAGGAAACTGCGCCAAACCGTATTGCAGACTGCTAAAGCCTAAATCTTCAACCAACATCACGGGAGATAACGCAATCCACAACATTAAGGGCATGCTCAATAAAGGCAGCGCCAATGTTAGACCTAAGAATCTGGTATTTTGAAAAACTTGCTTAAAATCATCCCACACATCTCGAAATGGACGTTTAGGAATACTTTGCTGAGTTTCAGGCATTTTGGCTTTCAATCCAAACCAACTCAAAAATGCCAACAGTGCTATGCCGATAAAACCCCAATGCCAAGAAACATGCTCAATCATAAATGCACCTAAGACTGGGCCGAGCAAGGGAGCAAGTAAAGAAACGTTTGCCATAAGCGCCATGACTTTAATTGCATCACGTTCTGCAAAGTTTTCCTGAATAGCCGCATAACCGACTGCACTAATGACTGACAAACCAAACCCTTGAAAAAAACGAAGGACAAGGAAGCTTTCAATATTCTGAGTCAATAAGATCAATAAGCAAGTCAGGGTAAAAAATGCCACGCCGCCCAATAATACTTTTTTGCGTCCCAAACGGTCAGAGAGTGGCCCCAATAACCACGCCACACAAGCACCGCCAAGCAAATAAAATGACATGGACGAAGCTGCCCATGCACTACTGACACCAAAATCTTGTATGATGGCCAACATTGCGGGTTGAACTAAGTCATTGCCAATATAAACCGCGAACTCAAACAAGACCAAAGCCAAGGGAAACATGAGTGTGGCACGTTGAATGGTATTTTTTTGCTGCTGTGGCATGAGTTATAAAGGACAAAACGATGCAAGTCAGCCGCGTTTAGCCCATAAAAATAGAAAATTGAGCTGCAGTTTAACAGAGTTGAATGGCAAATTTATGGCGCATTTTTTAAGTCCGTTAAATAAATTGCGGCACTTGATGTGACATCAGACCAAGTTAGGCATCACCTCCTTCAGCGGGTTAAGGCGATACGGTATTGCCCAATTCATAATATGAAAATACCGAAAGTACAGGATAAAACTACCCACGGCAATGAGGCGATCATTACAGTGTAGAAATGCTAGCGTTTTGATGGACATGCTGCGCTCACACGTTTTTGAATCGAATGAAGTCATCCTAAATAAAAGCTGTGGATAACACGAGTATTATCCACAGACGCTTTGTTGCATTTTTAGAACATCATGCAAGATTTACCTAAGCCCTACAGCAATTTAAGGACATTTTTTGCTTTGGAAAGTCTTGGTATTTTTACCACGTGCGCATAAGTAAGCGGTTTGCACATCACCCTGCTGCCATTGTCCATTAATATTTTTAAAGTGATAAATACTACGAATTGAACGTACCGAATCATCCATTAAGCCTGTTTCGGTAATTTTTACTTCTGCCGCAGTTGGTGCTTCGACACGGTTAAAGTATTGACGAATTTCAACGGTAGCCAATTCTTTACGCAAATCTGGACGTTGTTTGAGTACCTGCGCCAAAGGTGTTTCTGCAGGCGTAACTTGTGAAATAATATTCTGTGTAGTCGCACAGCCTGACAATAACGCAACACCCAATGCGGAAACCGTGATTAAACGCAACATAACTCCTCCAAAATGTTGATTATTATTTATGCTTCTATGATGCCCTGTTAGCGCAGAAACGCTAGAACAGAAATGTAAAATTAAAACAGCGGCATAAAAAAACGCATCACGAGGATGCGTTTTTCAATTCACTTAAATAAATGAAAGGCGAAAGGAATTACAAATCAAATAATTTGCCTGGGTTCATAATGCCTTGAGGGTCAAAAACCTTTTTCAACGCTTTCATATATTCAATTTCTTCAGCCGAACGTGAATATTCCAAATATGGTTTTTTGGTCATGCCTACACCGTGTTCTGCAGAAATAGAACCATCATATTTCTTCACAGTATCAAATACATACTTATTTACCACCTGACATTTGGCAAAGAATTCGTCTTTGCTTAAATCGGCAGGTTTTAGAATGTTCAGGTGCAAGTTACCATCACCAATATGGCCGAACCAGCAAATTTCAAAGTCAGGATAGTTTTCTGCCACAATTGCATCAATTTCCTGAATAAATGCAGGAACATGAGTAATCAATACTGAAATATCGTTTTTATATGGAATAAACGGTGCAATCGACTCAGAAATGTCTTCACGTAAACGCCATAAACTTTCAACTTGGTCTAGGCTTTGGCTCAATACGCCATCCATCACCCAGCCTTGTTCCATACAGTGTTCAAAAATTTCCATCGCCTTGTCCATAATTGGCTCAAATGGCGCTTCAAATTCAAGTAACACGTAAAATGGACATTCGGTTTCAAATGGACGTTGCACATGACCATGATCCAAGACTTTTTGCATCGCCAATTCACCAAAGAATTCAAATGCAGTCAGATCAATTTTAGCTTGGAAAGCATGTAATACAGGCATCACCGAATTAAAATCAGGTACGCCCAACACCATCACTTGCAAATCTTGCGGTTGGCGTTCTAGCTTAATTTCAGCTTCGGTCACTAAGCCAAGTGTGCCTTCACCGCCAATAAATAAATGTTGCAGCGCATAACCTGTTGCGTTTTTGATCATGCCTTTGTTCAGACGCAGGATATCTCCTTTGCCTGTTACCACAGTCAGACCCAACACCCAGTTACGGGTCATGCCGTATTTAATGACTTTAATACCGCCCGCATTGGTACCAATATTACCGCCAATTTGTGAAGAACCTGAAGATGCAAAATCGACTGGATAATACATGCCTTGTTCTTCGGCATAGTTTTGTAGTTGCTCAGTCACCACACCCGCTTGCACACGTACCATACGGTCTGCAGGGAAAAATTCCAAGATTTGGTTCATCTTGTCCATGCTGACTACAATTTCACCATTGGCTGCCACCGCACCCGCAGATAAACCTGTACGTCCGCCCGATGGAGTAATGGCCACATTAAACTGATTCGCCAGTTTTACAATGGCTTGTACTTGCTCTGTGCTTGATGGGAAAACGATGACCGATGGGTTCGGATCAAAATGCTTTGTATGGTCACGACCCCAGTTTTGGAGGCTATCGGCATCCGTTTTAATACGGTTTTCACCGACTATTGCCGTTAATTGGGTCAATAACTCAGGGGTTAAAGCGACTGGAGCATTCATCGTTTGCAGACCTAGCAAGAATTAAACAGGAAGAAAAGCGACTGTCTGCATATCTTGATCAATTTGAAGATGAAGATACTGCAGACTAAATATGTGCATCAAAGCAACAGCGTGGGTTGGCTTTCATGTGCGCCGCTTATTATAAGCGATTTTTTTGAAAAACCTGTGAATATTGGCAATTCCGATAATATAACATGGTAAGAACAGGGTAATTTTGGGCAATATTTCTGAAAGAGATTATATCTGACAAAAAATACCTGCACTCTTGGTCATAAAGGAAATGTATATCGACCCATCTCCTATGTTATCATACCGCCACTAAATTTGGCCTTTGTAGCGGAGCCGTAATGAGCCAACATCTTTCACTACCTAAAGATAAAATTCGTTTCTTGTTGTTAGAAGGCGTACACCAGAACGCAATCGACGTGTTAAATGCAGCGGGTTATACCAACATCGATTATCGTAAAACAGCGCTTGAGGGCGATGCGTTAAAAGAAGCGATTAAAGATGCGCATTTCATCGGAATTCGTTCACGTACACAGCTAACTGAAGAAGTTTTTGAAGCTGCGAACAAACTAATTGCGGTAGGTTGTTTCTGTATTGGTACAAACCAAGTGAACTTAACTGCAGCAATGGAACGTGGTATTCCAGTTTTCAATGCCCCTTATTCAAACACCCGTTCGGTTGCAGAATTGGTATTGGCTGAAGCAATTTTATTGCTACGTCGCGTACCTGAAAAATCAACCGATACACATGCAGGTGGCTGGAACAAGTCTGCTGTAGGTTCATTTGAAACACGTGGTAAAACCTTAGGTATCGTGGGTTACGGTTCAATCGGTTCTCAACTTTCAGTATTGGCTGAAAGCTTGGGTATGCAGGTCATTTATTATGATGCTGTGACCAAGTTACCGTTAGGTAATGCACGTCAAGTTGGCTCTATGGGCGAATTATTGGCAAATGCTGACGTGGTTTCTTTACACGTTCCAGATGTACCCTCTACCCGCAATTTCATGGCAAAAGAACAATTTGCACAAATGAAAGAAGGCGCAATTTTCATTAACGCGGCACGTGGTACTTGTGTGGTGATTGAAGATTTGGCAGATGCCATCAAGTCTGGTCATATTGCAGGTGCTGCAGTTGACGTATTCCCGAAAGAACCAAAAGCCAATGGTGAAGAATTTGTTTCCCCACTACGTAACCTACCAAACGTGATTTTAACACCGCACGTGGGTGGTTCGACCATGGAAGCGCAAGCGAACATTGGTTTAGAAGTGGCAGAGAAATTTGTTGCATATTCAGATAAAGGTATGACTTTGTCTGCAGTGAACTTCCCTGAAATTGCACTGCCATTGACTGAAGGCAAGCACCGTTTATTGCATATTCACCAAAACATTCCAGGTGTATTGTCTAAAATCAACAACTTGTTTGCTGAACACGGCATCAACATCTCTGGTCAGTCACTTATGACCAAAGGTGATGTCGGTTATTTAGTGATGGATGTTGATGCGACTGCATCTAAAGAAGCACTAGATACTTTACACGAAGTTGAAGGCACAATTCGCGTACGTGTCTTGTTCTAAGACCACACGCTGATGCTACAAAAAACCACAGTCTTAGCACTGTGGTTTTTTATGTCTGATCTATGAGTAACCTTGAGTTGCCACAGCCCTGTATTTTTAAACTTGCTATAATCTGCCTGACCTTCCCATTTCCACACTGTTGAGTATTTTTCTGCCCCATGCCAAACGCCCAACTCACTGCGGTGTTGTTCATGGTTTTATCCATGATCTCCTATCAAATCAGTGCTTCTTTTGCCAAACAATTGTTTCAGGTGCTTGACCCGCTTACTGTGACGATTTTGCGACTGTGCTTTGCCAGTGTAATTGTGGCAATCATGTTTCGCTCATGGCAAATTCTGTCACGGCTCGCACATTTAAAATGGCGTGATTTATTGTGCTATAGCGCAGCCTTGGGCTTAATGAATATTCTGTTTTATCTATCTTTAGGTAAATTGCCACAAGGTATTGCGGTGGGTTTAGAGTTTGTCGGGCCTTTGGGCTTGGCTTTATTGTCCATTCAAAACCGTAAAGATTATGTCTGGGTATTGTTGGCAATTTTAGGCATTATTCTTATGGTGCCTTGGGGACAAGCGCAGGGTGATCATTTTAGTCTGTTTGGTGCAGCGTGTGCCCTAGGTGCAGGATTGTGCTGGGCTTTTTATATTTATTTTGGACAAAAAGTGGTGCAACAAAATATTGGCATGCACGCACTGACCATCGCTATCAGTATTTCGGCTTTGGCTTTGATTCCCTTCGGACTGTATAACAATGCCCCCGCACTGTTTGAAACCCAGTATTGGGGTAAGGCGCTTGCCATTGCAGTGCTTGCCACGGCCATTCCTTATGCGCTGGATTTACAAGCCTTAAAACAACTCAGCAAAATGAGTTATGGCACACTGTCCAGTTTGTCGCCTGCTTTGGCTGCACTGACAGGCTTGGTATTGTTGGGTGAGAAAATTACTTCACTGCAATGGCTCGCCTTATGCTGCATTATGTTAGCTTCGGTCGGTGTTACTTTTAGAGCAGTAAAAAAATCCAAACAGCCGCAGAATGTTTAAACCAAACTGTTTTTAGACATCTGTTGGTATTTTTCATACTCTGCCAAATATTGCTTGGCTAGACTTTGTTTTTGCTGTTCAGACAAAATTTTGCCTGCCTGCTGAAAAAAGCCATGTTCTTCTTCTTTTAAATGATGATGCACTTTATCTGACAGTTGCTTTGCAATGGCCAACCAACCTGTGTTGCTCATTTCAGTTTCGGTTAATTGTTCGAGTAATTCATCCATTTGATGATGCTCTGCCAAAGCATGGCGAGTGATATTTAAACCCGCATCAGTCATCATTAAGGGAATATAAAAATAGCGATCTTCTGCCACTGCATGCGCAAATAATTCATTTTTAAGTTGTTCAAATATCGCTCTACGTTCAGGGCTATCACCTGAAGTTTGCGTCAGTTGGTGGGCTAAATTTCGTTGAATGTCGTGACTTTGGCGCAAAGCTTCAAAAATGTTCATATGCAGACCTCTTGTTTTAAACCGATGCTGGCTGGCAAGCAAATGTCACTGGCTAACGCAACGCTCGGTTTTATTGTCGGTTTTTAATTTCAGTTTTTAGCTCTAATTACTGTATAGGGCATGAAGCTGAAATCCTGCAAAGATTTGTATGAGAAACTTTACGTCTTCATAGCACAAGTTTAAATAAGCTATCTCACTGCATTTTAAAGATTTAACACTCGTTTAGGCACCAAGCGTTTTTTGTCGGTAATTTCTGCCAAGCCTAAACAACGCTCACCATCAAACACCAATACTTGTGCAACAGCAGGATGCTCGATATTACTTTCCATGCCTCGGCTAAAATATTCAGCCCGACCTTCAGGCACCTGAACCTGTGGAAAATGCTGTACAGGCGCATAAGCAGGCAGCAATAAAGCCTCGCGTTCTGCTTCACTTAAACTTTCTAAATATTCAATGCTATAGCTCGGAATCAGGTCAAAATGCCCCGTTTTAATCCGATGCAAATAGGTCAAATGTCCATAAGTACCCAAGGCTTTGGCAATGTCTTCACCCAACACACGGATATACGTGCCTTTGGAACAGGTAACATCCAGCGTGATACTGTTTTCGGTAAAGGACAGTAACTCAATCGCATAAATGGTAACTGGGCGCGCTTCACGTTCAATTTCTATGCCTTGACGAGCTAACTCATATAACGGACGACCTTCTTTTTTTAAGGCAGAATACATGGGCGGAACTTGCATAATATCGCCCTGAAATTGTGCCAATACCTGTTCAATGCTTTCTTGGCTCAATGCAGGTACAGCCTGCTGCAACAACACTTCACCCTCGATATCTCCCGTGGTGGTGCTGTGTCCCAATTGAATGGTGGTTTGATAGCATTTCACCGAATCGAGTAAATAGTGCGAAAATTTGGTCGCCTCACCCAAACAAATCGGCAGTAAACCCGAAGCCAATGGATCTAATGCTCCCGTATGTCCTGCTTTTTGCGCCCGATATAACCAACGCACTTTTTGCAATGCTGCATTGGAACTGATGCCCAAAGGCTTATTCAATAAAAATACACCACTAATGGCACGACGCTGGATTTTAGCCGCAGATGATTTCATAGCACACATAGGTCAAAGCAAAACTGCGTCATGGTAACAATCTGCCGCGATAAATGACAACATTTCTAGAACAGCGACTTACTTTTATGGCATATTTGGGCGCTTAGGATTAAAAAAATAAAATGGATATACAGGTGCATTGAAATGCAGAAACATAAAATATGGATTGTTTTAGGCGTAGTGATACTGCTGATTGCGGCTTTGGTGTATTGGCTGATGCCACAATCAAACTCCCCCGATACATCACCCCAGCAAAGCTCAAATGATGAAACATCTCAAGCTTTGAGCATGCAGCAAGCCATGCAAAATAACCCTGCTGCAAATTTTTTAAGCCCAAGTCAGCAGGACACCGAAGTCAATTGTCAGCTTAAACTGGATGCAAGTAATCGTCTGATTGTGAATGAGCAAACCCGTAACTGTTTTGAATATTTTATTACCCAATATGGCGAAAAAAGCATTGAACAGATTCGTGGTGATTTTAAAAGCTATATTCAACAAGGGCATAAAGAGCCTGCCTTATCGCAAATTTTAGATTTATGGCAGCGTTATTTGGACTATCGCAATGCGCTTGGACAACTGCAAGCACCGAATTTAAATCAGGAAGATCCGCAATATTACCGCAGCATTTTTAGCAGCATGCAAAATCTGCGTAAACAATATTTTTCTGATTATGAAATTGAAGGTTTATTTGGTACGGAAGATGCCTATCACGAATATACCCTAAAGCGCATGGCAGTCATGGATGATAAAAAATTATCTGAAGCTGAAAAAGCACGACAATTGCAGGAATTATTTAAACAATTACCTCAAGATTGGCAAGAAAATTTAGAACAGCTGAACACCTTGCAAGATTTACGCAGCTTGACTGCGGCAATTAAAGCACGTGGTGGTTCTGCTGCTGAAATCCGCCAAATGCGTTTAAATCTGGTTGGTCCAGAAGCAACCCAACGTTTAGAACAATTAGATGGGCAACGCAGTCAGTGGAAATCACGAGTAGAGGATTATTTAAGTGCGCGTGATCAAATCATGCAAAGTGGAATGAATGATCAAGCCAAGCAACAAGCCGTGAAACAATTACGCGGACAGCATTTTCAAAATCCACAAGAGCAATTGCGTTTAGAAACCTTTGAACAGGTACATGATCAAGGTGGAAAATTACCTTTTGCTGACTAACATATCTACATAGGAAACTGGGGCATTCAACATGCCCTATTTTTATGCCTGAAAAGCTGTTTTAGTACAAACTCACCACAACGATTTAATATACAAATGTCTATAAATATTAAATAGATATCAATATGCATGTAGATTTACAAATCTCTGGGACAATGCGCAATAACTGTCCCCAAATGATATGTTTTTTCTAAATTACGCATGAAAAAATACCTGAGCGTACAAAAAATAGTCGAGGATGACTCACAATAATGTGCCGTAACCAACGGCAATTTGCATATCTGAGCTTTCAGGAGGGAAGCGAAGCCACCACTTCACTTGTAATAAAAATAAAGAACACAGGATTGTTTTATGACCATCATCTCTAACATACGGGCAATTACATTGGCTGTCACTGGCTGCTTGCTCGGTTCAATGGGTGTCGCTCAAGCTGCTCCAAGCGTGTTGCCTATTCAGGAACAGGCCAAATCTGACTATGCCAAAACCAAATATCCATTGCTCATGGTACACGGCTGGCTCGGATGGTCACGCATTGGCAATGAAACCTTTAATATGGATTATTGGTATCAAATTTTGCCAGATATGGCACGTAATGGCGCAACCGTATTTGCCGCACAACTCTCCCCTGCACACCGTACTGAATTTCGAGGTGAGCAACTGATTGCCCAAGTCGAAGAAGTCATGGCAATCACTGGCAAATCCAAAGTCAATTTAATTGGTCACTCACATGGTGGCCCAACAGTACGTTATGTAGCTGCGACCAAACCTGAATATGTGGCATCAATTACGGGCGTTGCAGGTACATTCCGTGGCTCCAAAGTTGCCGATGATATTCAAAATAATCGTTTATCACGCACCGCGTTTAATATTTTAGGCGACTATATGGTGGCGCCTCTCATTACTTGGGCGCAGCAACAGCCAGACATGCCTGTCGATTTTGATGCATCGATGGCTTCTTTAACCGAAACAGCGTCTGCAGATTTTAACCGTCGTTTTCCAACCACAGCCTTGGCCGCAAATTGTAGCAGCAGCGGTGCCAAAGTAGATCGCGGGATTCATTACTATTCATGGACAGGTGTAGCACAAGCCACCAATTTACTGGATATTGACACTGTTTTAATGCAACTCGGCCCACTGTCTTATGGCAATTTAGACAACGATGGCATGGTCGCACGTTGTAGTACCCACATTGGACACGTCATTCGTGACAACTACCGACTAAATCATACCGACCTTGCCAACATGATGTTTGGCTTAACGGGCTTGTTTGCACCTGACCCAGTTGCACTGTATCGACAACATGCCAACCGATTGAAATTACAAGGTTTGTAATAGTAAAGCTCATTTCAATCTTGGCAAAACCATCTTCCTGTGCTTGAAACTCAAGTGCAAGAAGTTCAATAACCATGAATCATTCAGAACTTGCAATCTAGCAAATTTCCTGAATAATGATATTTGACAATAGATATTGTCATGCTAGGAAAGCACAATAAAATAGAGGATGTTATATGAAATATGGATTATTCATTGCAGGCTTAATTGCGGCTAGTACCTTCAGTACCGCGCACGCATCCAATGCAGAACAGGTCAAATCTAACTTCGTGATCTCCAGTTATGCCAAAACCAAATATCCGATTGTGTTTACTCACGGTATGGCAGGCTTTATCAATATTGGTGGAGATCAGTTAGGTGTCGATTATTGGTACCAAATTTTACCCAATTTAGCACGTAACGGTGCTAACGCTTGGGCAACCCGCGTATCTCCATTTAACTCATCAGAAGTTCGTGGCGAACAATTGGCACAACAAGTCGATGAAATTCTTGCGATTACAGGCGCAAGCAAGGTCAACTTAATTGGTCACTCACATGGCGGACCAACCATTCGTTATGTAGCAGGCGTGATGCCATTTAAAGTCGCATCGCTGACTGCTGTCGGCGCACCAAATAAAGGCTCACCTGTGGCAGACTTTATTTTGAATGTACAAGGTGCACCGCTCGAAAAACCATTAATTGATATGGTCAATTTAGTGTCTAAAACCATTACTTGGGCACAAGGTTTAGATCCAAATAGCTATCCACATGACTCATTGGCAGGTGCCAACAGTTTGAGCACCACAGGTTCAGCACAATTTAACAGCAAATTCCCAATGGGTATGCCAACGACAAGTTGTGGTGAGGGCGCTTATCAAGAAAAAGGCATCCAGTTCTATTCATTTACGGGCAATACGGCTGTCACTAATTTACTTGATCCAGACTCAGCCATGTTGGCGACCAGTTTGTTGATTGATAATGGTCGTGATAATGATGGTTTGGTATCACGCTGCAGCGCCAAATTTGGTAAAACCATTCGTGATAACTACTATTGGAACCACTTAGATGAAGTCAATCAACTCTTGGGCATGAAAGATATTTTTGCACCAGATCCTGTTGATGTATATCGTCAACATGCCAATCGCTTAAAACTACAAGGTTTATAAACTCAAATAGCAGACATAAAAAATGCGCCTAAACGGCGCATTTTTTAGCTGTAAAGCAAAGTTAAAATTAACCTTGTTTACGTGCTGGTAATTTCTCACGAATACGTGCAGCTTTACCAGACAATTCGCGTAGGTAGTAAAGTTTAGCACGACGAACGTCACCACGACGTTTCACTTCGATTTTCGCAACGATTGGAGAGTGAGTTTGGAAAACACGCTCAACACCAACACCGCTAGAAATTTTACGTACTGTGAACGCAGAGTTCAAACCACGGTTTTTCTTCGCAATTACAACACCTTCAAATGCTTGAAGACGTTCACGATCACCTTCTTTTACTTTTACTTGAACGATAACTGTATCGCCTGGTGCAAAAGCTGGGATGTCTTGCTTAAGCTGTGCATTCTCAACAGCTTGTACTAAAGGATGCTTACCACTCATGGGGTATCTCCAATATGTGTGGGTCAGAAGAGGTCTGATTTCCACTGGGTATAGAGGCTAAAACGCATAGACCCGATTGACTTTCCCTTTATGCCTGACCGCTTCAATGCATAAAGAGCCTATTTAAAAACTACAAACACACTGTCTGTAGCAATTTTGCTTAGACAAACCGATTACTTGGTCTGTCCTTGCGAATCTTTTAGCCATTTTTTTTGCTGCTTGCTCAACTCAACTTTTTCAATCAACTCAGGTCGACGCTCTAAAGTCCGTTGATAACGCTGCAAAAACCGCCATTTTTCAATATTGGCATGGTGTCCCGACTTTAGTACTTCGGGGACATCCAAACCTTCAAAATGGTCTGGCTTGGTATATTGTGGGCAATCTAAAAGACCATCCACAAATGAGTCTTGCACATGAGATTGCTCATCAGACATAGCACCTGGAAGTCTCCGAATAATACTGTCCAACAACACCATTGCAGGTAGCTCCCCACCCGATAAAACGTAATCTCCAATTGACCATTCCTGATCAACATAGTTTTGGATTAAACGCTCATCGACCCCTTCATAACGACCACACAATACAATTAATCCATCATATTCAACGAATTGTTGTACTGCAGTTTCGTTTAAGGTTTTACCTTGTGGCGACATATACACCACAGGTACATGAACTGCTCCTGCTTGCTGTGCAAGCTGTTTGGCATGCTGGATTGCTTGCGCCAAAGGCTCTGCCATCATCACCATACCCGGACCACCACCAAATGGACGTTCATCCACCCTTTTGTAGTTGCCCTGTGCATAATCACGTGGATTAATGCAATGAATTTGCATCAATTCACGTTTTGCTGCACGTCCGCTAATACCGTAAGCTGTAATCGCTTCAAACATTTCAGGAAAAAGCGTAATGACTGCAAAAAACACCGCAGACTCCTCTATTTTCCTGCTATGCGAATCCTGAATGGATTAATAATCTACGCCCCAATTTACGTAGATGCGACCCGCTTCGAGATCAACGCGTTGTACCACATCTTTATGCCATGGAATCATACGCTCTTCGCTATCGACGCTATCGGCAGTTGCGCGAACTACCATCACGTCATTGGCACCTGTTTCAAACAATTCATGGATTTGACCGAGGTTTACTTCTTGTTCGTCATCGTCCAGACCTAACACTGTTAGACCTTTTAAATCAGACCAATAATACTCGTCCACGCCTGGTTGAGGCAGTTGCGCTTTTGAAATCCAGATATTTGCGCCAACCAAGTTGTCTGCTGCGGTACGATCACTCACACCTTTTAAGCTGACCACCAAGCCTTTGCCATGTGGTTTCCAACGTTTTACATCTGCGACTTGCCAACCTGCTTTGGTTTCGATGTACCAAGGCAGGTAGTCAAATATATTGCTCATTGGTTCTGTATTGGAATAGACCCAGAGCCACCCATTTAATCCATAAGCTGAACGTAGCTGTCCAATCTGAATACGATCTTCGGGCACATTCTGTGTTGGTGTCATGGGCTACCTACTACTACTTAATTCATTTAATTATGCAGCAGCTGCAGCTTTCTTCGCTTGAGCAGCTAAAGAAGCAACACGTTCAGAAGGTTGAGCACCTTGTGCAACCCAGTGAGCAAAACGGTCAGCATCTAAACGAAGTTTTTCTGCTTTACCTTGAGCTGTTGGGTTAAAGAAACCGATACGTTCGATGAAACGACCGTCACGTGCATTGCGGCTGTCAGTTACAACGATTTGATAGAATGGACGCTTTTTAGCACCACCACGAGTAAGACGAATAACTACCATGATACAACCTTATAGTTTTTACGGATTATCCCTGTATCGACCATCGACACATTTCAAACCCCTTTCATAGAGGGCAATATTTTACGTGAAATTTGCCCTGAATGAAAGATCAAAACGTATTTATCCGCAGATTTGAATTTATTTATTTGCCGTCCCAGTTGGTGGTGGCAGAAGGAGTACATGAGGAACCTTTTGTCCAGCATTTTTGATTATTATGATTCAACACTACTTCTCCATTCCCCACTTGTGCTCCTTCAGGTGTTGCCGTTAAGGTCCAAGTACCAGCAGAGACATTTGAAATTTCTAACTCATATAACTTTTTTGCTGAATTTGGATAATCTGGTGAAATTCCTAAGTCCGATAACGTTAAGGGTTGTCCAGCTTTTAAATAATTTGAATTCAACATTTTGTAACGCTGCAGCACTGAAGCGACTCTCGCCAATTCTGTTTGCACATCAATCCGGTTGGATTTGATTACATACTGTGTATAAGCTGGATAGGCTATTGCAGCTAAAATACCAATAATTGCCACAACAATAAGCAGCTCAATTAAAGTAAAACCATTTTTATTTTTTACCATGATTGACTTCCACTCGGTCCAGTTTCATCCCATGGCTCACACTTAAAATCAACATCACTTGCTAAATGTGACTTACATTTTAAGCCATTACTTCCCATTAAGAAGTAATAATCTTTGGGATCACCTGGGGGTGTAACTTTAATATACCAACCTCGCCCCTGCACGCCCGAAGTCAAAGTTTTTGAAGTGTCATCAATATCATAGATATCTAAACTATATCCATCAGGCATTTGCACAGAGTTGGCAGCAAAATTTCGGTAGTTAAAATTTCGAGCACGATAATTTTCAAGTTGTTCTGCAACTTTAAGAATTTCTTGCTGCACTTTACTTTCGGTACTTTTCCGCACATAACTTTGGTAACTTGGTAAAGCGATTGCAGCAATAATCGCAAGGATTACCACCACAACCATAAGCTCAATCAGAGTGAATCCATTTTCTTTATTCATTGAATCCTCCTAATTAACGTTCGTACCAACGTTGTGAAATAAACTTCGTTTTACCTTGATACGACTTTAATGGCTTATCTGTCGGCAAGTTAAGTACTAATCCACGTTTTTTATCAATACCACCAAAACTAATACCAATATTACCTAAACCTAATTCAATATCCTCAGGAAGCGATTCCTTTTCATAGTTTCCATCATTATTTTTCTTCAAACATTGTCCATATGGCAAACAAAATTGTTTAGCAACACTTTTCCCTCGTACACCGCCATAACAATTAACATCATCAATATCTACAGTAGCATCAAAGACACTCGTATAAAGATCATTATCAATGACAACATTATCGTTTAAGATACGATTTTTAGTAGCTAATGGATAATACCAGCCACCTTTTGTTAATGGTGTTGATGTATTTCCATCTGTATTTTCAACCAATTGCTTTGTATCAGTTCCTTCTGAATTAATATCCACAGTAGATAACTCTGAGTCTTTTAAAACAAATAAGTTTCGTTTTGTAACATCTTTATCGTAGATTACATATAGTGCATCATTTTGATCTGATTCAGACATTGGAAAACTTAAATTCCCTGAACCAATAGTAACTACACCAAAGAAACCATTACCTGAACTATGAATACTAAAACTTGGTGTACTATAAAAACGCGGTACGTTTGAGACAGATGACATATCTAAAATCCTAACGACACGTTTTGCAAAATTTGAACTGTCACCAGCCGTATTAGATGAATCTATATCTACACGCCAAAGCTGCCCACCTAAGTCACCAAAATATAAATGATCGGTTAATCCATCATTATTACGATCAATTGCTTTAATTTGACTTACAACACTACGTTTCATATCTGCAACTTGGGTCGCATCTACGGTTGTTGTATCTACATTTGAACTTGCCCACCACAAAAGGCTACCATCATCGGCATCAAACATATAAACACCAGCACCCTTATCTTTGCTTGAACTTGGTCTATGGTTTAAATTCTCATAGGCATCATCATAACCACCACCAACAAGCATGACTAATTTGCGCTCACCTTTCCACTTCACCCATGTCAGTGTTGGTTTAGACCAGCTTTGCCCCATATAACTTAATGGGCTATACGCTGCAGCACTTTGTGGGTCAATTTTAAATTTAATTTTAGGTGTACCACTTGTAGATGTAACATCTGATAGATCTAATGCATAGTAGCTTCGTCCACCCATGCGTAAACCACCATAAAGCCATTGTTTACCATTTTTAACGCTTACAACTGGTGCAGTTGCAGAGGTTCCACTACGTGTTGCATATTCTGTATATGCCGTCCAAGGTCCATCTATACCATATTTCAGATCAATACCTTGCTGTTTTTGATCCAAGAAGCCTTGATGTTGTTTTTCAATCATCTCACTCGGCACAAATGTAAATACTTCTTTACCAGCATCGGAATCTGTCGAATTTTTACCTGCTCGGACAACATGTAATAAACCTTGTGTAGTACCAAATACAATTAAATCGTCTCGACTCTCATAGCTTAAGTCTCCAGTTGCAGCATCAAATTTTGTTTTACCTTCTTGCGTGATCAGCAACGGTTTAGAATGCATGACTGCGCCCATTTGTCTCAAGGTCGCATTCGTATTGGTTAAAAAGTTAGTAAAAGTAGTTTGTGCCGTACTATCAGGAGGGTTAGTTTCCAGCTGTCTCGCCATAGCAGAGCTGATATCATAACCAAATAAAGCTGCAAGATATCCACGTTTCGGATCCTTCACAAAATTATTCGTATCATTTAGCACCTTTAAATCAGCAGTTTTTACTTGCAACAAATTAGAATTATCGCCCACAGTGGCAACTGTACCATCCTCGTTTATTTTTCGATCAGTAAAAATTTTACGCTCGATATTAGTATCTGTTAAACCCAATTTAAGTTGACTTAATGCACCACCAATACGAACCTCAATATCTTCTTC
The DNA here is from genome assembly GCF_013419245.1 of Acinetobacter sp. YH12095. Classification (NCBI taxonomy): domain Bacteria; kingdom Pseudomonadati; phylum Pseudomonadota; class Gammaproteobacteria; order Moraxellales; family Moraxellaceae; genus Acinetobacter; species Acinetobacter sp. YH12095. Next base: position 64,255 of record NZ_VPAL01000004.1, on the reverse strand, counting down.
AACATCTTGACCATTTACTTTTTTAATTTTTGTAATAGTTTTCTTAATTGAGGTATCCGCCCAGAAATCATTTGGGTCATCTACACTCACACCTGTTGACTCATCCACAACCTTATTGTTATCACGATCACGAAGAATATTATTCTTGACTTCATATTTTTTTAAGTTACCAATCCATGTCGTTACGCGTGAGTCTGGCTGTGGATCAAACTGAGGGAAATATCCCCAAGGCTGAATATTTTGGGTATCCAGATTATCTACAGGCACTGTAACTGAACCCGTAGTTACAGGTGGAATATATTTTTGCATTTTTTTCAGAAATGCAATAACACTTTCAACAATATCCTGATCATTAGTGCCAATATAACTTCCACCTTGACCTAATACTCCCCATTTATCAGCATCTTTTTCATCTGAAGTCGCTTTATTACTAAAATCACTTCCGAATCCCACTACTGCTGTCTTAATGCTTATACCAGCTGGGTTATCATCTTTATTTAATAAAGCCTTAGTGAATGCTCCTATACAATCCCAACCATTTGGTTTAAGCATACGTGAAGCGCTTTGACTAGTATTATTTGTCCAACTATACCCTGAACTATATTTACCGAGTGTACTATCATTACTACAAGAAAAATTAGCACCTTTATCCGGTCCTAATGCTTTTTTCATAAAATCTTCTAAAACTGATCTCTTATATTGATCAGGAACAGTATTTCTAGATTCATAATATGTAGGAGCACCATCTGTTAAAAAATAAATACCCTGTGTATTACATTGTTTAGAGGAATCAATTGTATATTCTCTAGTATTTGTTTTCGAGTTAAGAGCAGATGGGCGAATGTAGTTTGTCCCATCACTTATATTGGTCACATTTGCAGAAAAACCTGATGCAGATCCAGCAGTTGATACTCCTGATGTTGTTTGCCCCATCAAATACGCAGCTACTTCAGCATAGGCATATCCTGTTGGAGTACCACCATTAGCATTTAACGCATTTACAGCCCGTATCATTTTTTTCCGGTGAGTTTCTTTTGCAGAAGTACTATAGTATGTTGTTGTAATAGTATATGTACCCGTACCTGTTTGTGTATATGTTCTAGTACTTGTAATTTGTGCAGATCGAGATTGTGTTCGTGTACAATTTGTCTTGGAGCAACTTGCATCACCTGTAGTTATACCTCCAAATTCTGGAGATCCAGCAATAGGTGTTGATTTAGCTGAGTCAGAGACTCCCCCCACACTGACAGCAGAGTTTTGCGAATTTGAAGTCACATTACTAAAATCTGCAACTGTTTTTACTGAGCTTTCCCAAGATGTGCAATTATAACTGGATTCATTCCATGAAATACATTCTTTAGGATTAATGACACCACTTGTAGCCGTTGCTGTACCAATAAGTGTCCAGTCTGGAGAATTTGTTACCCCCCAACTTCCACCACTACTACTATTTATTGTAGTCGGTGTCCATCCATCATTCACCCCCGCTGGGGACCAATTACTGGGATTACACCAATCATTACCCTTTTTACCACAGTCTTTTACTCTTGTACCTGACTGTGTACGAGATTGATTTGTTGCAGTCCATTTTCTCGATTCTGTAATTGTTCTAGTAACTGGACGAGAGAATGTTTGCTGCGTCTGAAATACTGGTCGATTACCAGATAAAATTGTCTCTTCTCCTAAAGGTCTTGCTTCAAGCTTTACCCTCCCAAAAGGCCCATTTCTATCAGGAGAGCTAAATTCCGAAAGCCCTGTTACAAGTCTATCTGGTAGCGGTTCTATTCCATTTTCTGCATCACCTTGAAGCAATTTAATCATGCCTCGCTTTAAACTACCAATACGATCTTCATCACTCATACTCCCCGACACATCCATCATAAACATCAATGTCGTCTGTGAAGCTTGAGGGCCTTTATACAACTCAATATCACTTGCATAACTTGGAAGTGCCGAACAAATGAGCGATGTCATCATTGCAGATTGGATAGCGATAACCAGTTTTTTATATTTCATATTCATTTCATTCTCCCAATTCCTTAATTTTTCGACGCATAACTAATGACGGCATAATCCATGACCTGCTGGCTATAAGGCACACCAAGATCACTAAAGCACTCCGCTACCGTTGTTTGATCTGGATATTTAGTTGACTTGTCATTAATATGATTTTTAAAACAATTATTTATTTGTGTATTAAAACTTGCCCAACCCGATCCTGAACCACTCGCTGCCCCCGGAATAATCGTTGTTACGATAATTTGTACTGGTTGGACTTGATCAAGTTGTACTGTAGATGCGTCTGTCCCTAAAGGATAAAATTTAAAGGGAACATCGGTTGATAAACTACTTTTTTTCACAGCCACTTGTGAAATCATAAAATCACGGCCACTACTGTAATCATTTGATGTGTATTTACAAAAACCTGTAGTACCTAATTCGGAATTATTAACATCGTCAGTTCCTGTAGGATAAATAATACTAGCGTTTTGGATATTAAAAACCTGATTCTGCGTCTTTGGACGATAGCAAAACACCAATTCTTTATTAAAAAAAGCATCCGATTTGACCATTCCAAATAAACCTAATGAACTTAAGTTCTTTTGAAAAATTGCTGAATTTTGATTATCTCTTTCAAGTGAGAAAAAAACGGCATCTGCTGTTTGCCGCATTAAACTTTGTACTTGACTATTTGTTGCAACATTTAGCCCTACTAAGCTTTGTTTAACAGCGAGTGTCCCTATTAAAACCATAAAAATAAGCACGAACAGTACAACTATGAGTGTTGCCCCTTTTTGATATTGCTTCATTTATAGGTCCTCCATGAGACCATAGCCATTTCTTAAAGCTACAGTTTGACTCACAACTTCTCGAGCAAATTTTTCTTTTGAACTCGCATCATTTAATGTCACTTGTTTATTTAAAACTCGAAATGCTGTAGGTAGAGCATCATTGCCAGAAATTGAATCAAAACCACGCACTAAAGCACCTAACTGTATAGACATGATCCGTGGTCGAGGGGATCCGTCTTTAGTTAAAACATTATTCGCCCCCATATATTGGTCAATTGTCATGTAACTAAACTCATCTGAATTATTTTGCTTCACGCCAAGAAGTACATGAAAATAATCAACACGTCGCATAATGATTTGGCTGTTTTCCCCTAAACCACTAATTCCAGCAGGCAAACTGTCTGTCGCCACTAATGTTTTATAACGACCCGCATCACAGACCAAAGCTAAATCAGAAGATTTTCCATCAGGTCTCAAGTAATAGCGCTGAACTACAAACGTTCCTTCCTCAATTTCTTCTTGAGTAAAACTACCACCTTCACAATCAAAACCATTAGGATCAAAGACTTTATACTGTATTACCAATTGATCACTTCCATCACCAACATTACTAGGGCCAACATTGGCTAATGACAGATTGGCAATATCCACCGTCGAATTCGTTAAAGTTAAAGGGAGGTTTGCTGACAGGACTTCTTTTTCTTCTGGTGTTAAAGACGCATAGCTTTTTACACTTGTAAAAACAATACCGCTATATTTATTCCGATCATTAATTACCGATAGATCAGCATCTAAATTAGCTAATTTTATGTCTTTAATAATAAAATTTAGACCAAAGTTCCCATTATCTTGGAGCTCACCCAAGTTTTTTTGCAAACTATAATTAATACTTCCAGTTAAAAACAGCTGCATGGCTGCCCCAATAACAATTAACCCGGTAACTAAGGACACCATTAATTCAATTAATGTAAAACCTTTAGAATAATTCATTAATAGGCCTCCAAAACAATACATTTTGAACTAGACAAAAAGCTACCGTCGTTTGTACAACTTGTATCGGAACTTCCATCAACAGGATTAGTTTCCCCCCATGCGACAAATACACAATTCCTATTAGTATCTGCACCAGGACAATCATTTACAGCTACTTTCATCCCTAAAGTATTCGCCCTAAATAAAATTTGATTAACATCTTCTTCGGCAAATTCAGCACTAGTACATTTAGATGTATTTGCACATTGTGCTGAATAGCTTGTTAAATAATATTTACCGTCTAATGCATTAGTATAAGCATCAACAATCTTTTCATTATCATCTTCACCAACTGTAAACTTAGACAAACCTTGTTTATTTGCCCTCATTCGCTCAGATAAATCACGTGCTAAATTCATTGCCTGTATACGTTTCGAAGCATCTAAGGATGCCTCCATCGCACGAATTTGTAACATCGAAAAGCCTAATACACCAATTGATAGAAGCAAAAGAGCCACAATAACTTCAACTAAGCCGATACCCGTTTGATTTATTTTTTTCATTATGGGCAGCTCCCTTCAAAAACTGATTTTGCATTGGATGCAACACGTCCAAAGTTAGTTAAATAAATAAAACGCTTAACACTATCCCGAGCTAACTTAATTTCTAAATTTGTAGGCAACGTTGATACATTACCTTGGGGTAAAAAGACAATCGTTGTTAAGGCTGAGATTGTAGAGACATTCCAACTACTACCAACACAACTAGCCGTATTAAATGTTAATGTTACATCTTCTGGAATTGTCCAATATCGGTCAGTTGGAGAATCTTCCCCTGTCGCATTTAAATGAATTGTTATTTTCTTACGACTTAACACCGCATCGGACCGCGCTTGTGTAAGCGCTTTTTCGAAATCCGTAGTTGTTCGCTCAATTTGTCTTTTCTCAATCGAATTGGATAAATTTGGAGCAGCTATCGTTGCAATAATTGCGATAATTGCCAAAGTCACCATCAACTCAATTAAGGTGAACCCGTTTTCTTTTCTTTGCATACTCCCCCCAAGACACAGACTTTGCCCTATTAAAAATAATAACCAACAATTTTACAAAACCCTCACACTTCAGGATAAAAGGCATAAAAAAGCAGATAACCGTCATGCAACAGTTATCTGCCTATTTTTCATCAATTTTTTAGAGTGTTATGTACTTCGCAGTTTAAGCCTGTATTACAGGAATACGTAACTCTTTTGGCAAACTAAAGGTAATATTTTCTTCACGGCCTGCAAGCTCTTCAGGGGCAGTTGCACCCCAGTCTTGCAAACGCTGAATCACTTGTTTAATTAAAATTTCTGGTGCAGATGCGCCCGCAGTTACACCAATTTTTGTATTCGGCTGAAACCATGCTTGCTCCAACTCGTCTGCATTATCCACCAAATAGGCGTGTTTCCCCATACGTTCGGCTAACTCGCGCAAACGGTTGGAGTTAGATGAGTTTGGAGAACCAACCACCAACACCACATCACATTGATTGGCTAAGTCACGCACTGCATCCTGACGGTTTTGAGTGGCGTAGCAAATATCGTCTTTACGCGGTCCTTGAATATTTGGATATTTTTGGCGTAAGGCATCAATCACTTTGGCTGTATCATCAATCGACAAAGTAGTTTGCGTTACAAAAGCCACTTTATCTGGATGCTGAACCGCAAGTGCAGACACATCATCTTCATCTTCCACCAAATAAATTTCGCCGCCATTTTTCTTGTCGTACTGACCCATCGTCCCTTCAACTTCGGGGTGTCCTTCATGACCAATTAAAATCGCCTCTGTGCCTTCACGCGCATATTTGGTGACTTCAATATGTACTTTGGTGACCAATGGACAAGTGGCATCAAACACTTTTAAGCCACGACGCTCCGCTTCTTGCTGCACTGCTTTAGATACGCCATGTGCACTAAAAATCACGATATTGTCATCGGGTACTTCATCCAGCTCATCGACAAAAATCGCACCGCGCTGACGCAAGTCATCTACCACAAATTTATTGTGAACCACTTCGTGACGCACATAAATAGGTGGGTTAAAACACTCAAGGGCACGATTTACAATCGCAATTGCTCGGTCTACACCTGCACAAAAACCACGTGGATTCGCCAATACAATTTCCATAGAACCCTCTATGTTGAAGTTAAATAGGTGGGATGTTTTAAAATTTATGCCAACAAAAGCCATCTTGGCTATTTTGTTTAAGGGGCGTCTACTCTAAAATAGAGAAGATATTTTATCATATCAGGAAAAATATCATGTCGGGTCTATTGTTTGTCGTTTCTGCCGCTTCAGGAACAGGCAAAACATCCCTCGTTAAAGCCCTGCTTGAGCGTGTGAATAATTTACACGTTTCAGTTTCTCACACAACACGTGGTCAACGTCCCGGCGAACTCGATGGTGTGCATTATCACTTCACGCAAAAACAAGATTTTATCGACTTGGTAGAACAAGGCGGTTTTATTGAGTATGCAGAGGTGTTTGGCAATTATTACGGCACCGCGCAAGCGACGGTTAAAGAGCAGTTAGCCAAAGGTCACGATGTGTTACTTGAAATTGACTGGCAAGGCGCTCAGCAAGTACGCAATCTTTTTCCTGAATCGAAGCAAATTTTTATTCTTCCACCAAGTCAGTTTGATTTACGCGAGCGTTTGTCTAACCGTGGCACCGATGCAGTCGATGTGATTGAACATCGTCTAGGCTGTGCAGTTGAAGACATGCAACAATATGTCAATTTTGACTATGTGATTATTAATGATGACTTTAATAAGGCTCTGCACGATTTAGAATCGGTGATTACGGCTAATCGTTTGGTGATGGCGCAGCAGGCGCATCGTCATCAAGCCTTGATTCAAAAGTTAATTAGCCCGCCAAGCGCGTGATTAAAACTTGAGTCTATAAGCAAAGCACCTTATACTGCACAGTCTGTTTAAATTTATTATTCGAACGAGAATTCTTATGGCACGCGTTACCGTTGAAGATTGTTTAGACCATGTAGACAACCGCTTTGAGCTTGTACTAGTGGCAAGCAAGCGCGCGCGTCAATTGGCACGTCAAGGCATAGAACCTACCGTTGAGTGGGACAACGACAAACCTACCGTTGTTGCTTTACGTGAAATTGCAGAAGGTCACGTTTCTAAAGACATTTTGAAACAACGTGATCAAGACTATCAAACTTCGAGTCTTGACCTTGCACTTTCTGCAAATAATTTGAATTTAGATGGTTTTTCTTTCCAATAAGAGCAACTTTCTAAAAAAGCCTAGTTTTTTACTAGGCTTTTTTGTTGTCTGAACTTTAATCTTGCGCTAAAAACCGTTATAACATAAGGATTAAGACCACAGGGTCTGTTGACATTTCATAAATGGTTTGCGCTGTAGGCTAAAACTGAGCAGATCAGGCATGAAACGAAGGGAATAGCGAGACTATTGCCAAGTTTCATAACGCAATCTGAGAAAGTTTTAGCCACAGTCCTTCGGAACGAGCATATTTTTTGCTGCTATTGCGTTATGAGTCAGTCATTTAGAATGACTAAATTTCCTGTCTCATGCCTTATATCAGCTAAAAAATATGCATCGTCGCAAACATAGACGAAGTGTCAACAGACCCTAATTTAGTGCCAAATTTATCACTATTTTGGCATGAAAAAAATTGACAAGTCATGCAATATGCTTTTCATTATAAGGTCTAACTGTAGATTCGTTATCACTTGTATTTTAAAGGGTGTTATATGCCAGGCACGATGGTCAGCCAAGCCAAACAACAGCTTCAAGCCATGATCGAACCTTACCTTAGCGTAAGTGAAGTCGAACAGGTGCTTACGGCTTGCGATTATGCCGAGCATGCGCATGATGGCGTTACCCGTAAAAGTGGTGAACCGTATGTGTTACACCCGATTGCGGTCAGTTGTATTTTGGCGCACATGCGTTTGGATGCCGACACGCTCATTGCTGCCCTATTGCATGACGTCATTGAAGATACTGACTACAGCAAAGATGACATCACAGAAAAATTTGGACGCACCGTTGCCGAACTAGTCGATGGTGTGACCAAACTTAGCCATTCCAGCGACAAGGAATACAACAAAGCCGCATCGTTCCGTAAAATTCTGCAAGCGACCTTACAGGATCCACGTGTCATTATTGTGAAACTGGCAGACCGCTATCACAACATGACCACTTTAGATGCGCTGCGACCAGATAAACGTGCCCGTATTGCCCAAGAAACCTTTGATGTATTTGTACCCATGGCACGTATCGTGGGTATGAATGAAATGGCAGATAACCTCGAACATCTGTGTTATCAAAATCTTGATTTAGATATGTATAACGATGTGCAAGCTGCCCTTTTGCACACCAAACCAAAACGCTGCGAATACCAATCTAAATGGGAACAAAATCTTGCCGACCTACTCCAAGACAATCAAATTACCGGTCGGATTAAAAAGAAAAATAACAATATAGAATTACTGCGCCACTTTGTTAAAAACGATATTGATCTACAAGAACTGACCCACAGCCACGCCTTCGAAATTATTTTACAAAGTATTGCTGACTGTGACCGTTTGGCTGTTATTTTACGTGACAGCTTTCAGGTCTTACATTATGAAGATCATATCCGTCGCCCACTGCCAGGTGGCAACCAATCGCTAATGATGCGTCTAAAAGGTGAGCAAACTACCTTATCACTCACCATTCAAACCGAATTGATGCGTAAAGCCGCACGTTTTGGCGTGGTCTTGGGTGAAAACGCACCACAAGCTTGTCGTTCTGCCATTCAAGCCTCTATGAAAAGCTTGAATGTGTTGATTGATGGTGAATGTGCCAAAACTACATTTAGCGATTTACTGGATTATCTGCACCAAGAGAAAATTCATGTTTATACCCCGCACGGACATTTACATGAATTGCCGCAAGGCGCCACCGCGGTTGATTTTGCCTATGCAGCCAGTTTATTCTTAGGTAACCACGCCGTCGGTACAAAAATTAATGGTGAAAGCAAACCGCTGTCAACACCACTCATCAGCGGGCAAGTGGTCGAAATCATCACCGATGTGTTAGCCACACCAAACCCAGACTGGCTAAGTTTTATTAATACCCAAAAGGCCCGTCGTGCCTTACAAAACATTCTGCGTGATCAGGATATTGAAGAACAGCGTTTAGTGGGACAGCAAGCCCTGAACCGTGCGCTGAAATTGTTTAATCACTCGATTCAAGACCTGACTGAGGCAGATTGGTTAAATGTGTTGCAATGGCGTCATATCGACTCCAAAGACCGTTTATTTGAGCAAATTGCAGTGGGTGATTTATTGCCGCAGTTGGTGGCAAATCACATTTACGCACTTGATCAGGACAGCAACGAACATTCTGACCGTCTGATTCAAGGCACAGAAGGCATTGACGTGAAATATGCACACTGTTGCAATCCTGTGCTGGGCGACCCGATTCAGGGCAACTTGTCACGTCGCGGTTTGATTGTGCATCGTGCGCGTTGCAATAACTTACTGCATGAGCAACATCAACATCCTGAAAATATCATGCCGCTACAATGGACTTCGGAAGATTTGGATGACGTGAGTTTTACGGCTTACCTCAGCATTGATATGGATATGAATGACGAACAAATTTCCGATTTGATCTATCAATGTCGTAAGGCCAAAACGGGTGTGGAAATGGTACGCAGCCACGATGGCAAGACTCATGTGAATATTGTGGTCAATAACCGTAAGCAAATTGCCAAAATTATTCGTGATTTGCGTATGCACTACGGTTTCCCACGGATTAGCCGTTTAGCGCGTCCAATTAGCATTGCCGAAGAAGCCAAAGCCTGTTAAGGGCTTGGCAAGGCAATTTGCCTACACAATACAGACACTACTTTTCGCATTATTTGCCAATAAGACTACTGTGATGCAGTCTGATGGTCTATGATGTTTATAAATTATTTTAGGAGAAATCAATGTCTCGCCAAGTCATCCATACTGAAAATGCACCTGCAGCAATTGGTACTTACTCACAAGCCATTTTGGTGGGAAATACTGTTTATTTATCAGGTCAAATTGGTTTAGACCCATACAGCATGGAATTGGTAGAAGGCATTGAAGCGCAAATTCGCCGCGTATTTGATAACTTAAAGGCCGTTTGCGAAGCGGCGGGTGGCTCTTTGGCCGATATTGCCAAGCTCAATATTTTCCTGACCGATTTATCACACTTCCAATTGGTCAATCAGATTATGGGTGAATATTTTGCACAACCTTACCCTGCGCGTGCAGCCTTAGGTGTGGCCAGCTTACCTAAAGGTGCTTTAGTTGAAATGGATGGCGTTGTGATTATCAATTCATAAGTCATTATCATTCAAATACTTAAAAACAAATAAACGATGCCACCTATTAAGTGGCATTTTTTAATTCAAAAACCCAATTACAATAAATGACTTTTCAAATGATTTTTATTGACAAACGATAATAATTATCAATAATAACTCTTATCTTATTTCAATTATTGTGGTTGCATTCATGTACGTTTGCTTATGCCGTGGTATTACAGATCAAGACATTAAAGAAGCCGTTGCCAATGGTGCAGAGAGCTATCGTGAAATTCGCGATATGTTTGACTTAGGTACGTGCTGCGGTCGCTGCGCACCTGAAACTCGTGCCATCATCAGTGATGAAATTGCTCAAATTGCCTCTCGTCTTGCCATTGCTGCATAAAGTTCGTATTTTCCAATACATTCCCCACATTTAGTTATTTTAATTTTTTACCGTGTTTTTCCTCCCCCGCTTCCGACTACAGCGGGTTTTTCTTGGCTTACATTTTTCCACATTGCCTAGCCAATTGTTTTTGATTGCGATTTTCATTTGCCGTTCTATAAATCACTCGCCATTTTGCCCAGTCTTGTTTAAGATAGAAGCATAGATTGCCTTAAGCGGTTTAAGGCAGAAATTGTTGATGGAGTGCTGCAATGAAAGGCAATCGCGATGTGATTAATCAGTTAAACCAAGTTTTGTATCATCACCTGACTGCAATTAACCAATATTTTTTACATTCACGTATGTTTAATGATTGGGGCATTGAACAACTCGGTTCGGCTGAATACAAAGAATCGATTCGTCAAATGAAGCATGCCGATAAAATTATTGAGCGTATTCTGTTTTTAGAAGGTCTGCCAAATTTACAACATTTGGGTAAATTATATATTGGTCAGCACACTGCTGAAGTGCTGAATTGCGATGTACGAAAAGTCAAAGAGAATATTGAAGCGATTCAAAAAGCGGTGGTTTTGGCAGAGCAACAACTCGACTATGTGACTCGTGATTTGGTCCAGGAAATTCTAGAAAAAGAAGAAGAGTACTTAGACTGGGCAACTACACAACTTGATTTGGTTGAAACTGTGGGTATTGAAAACTATATTCAAAGCCAACTCTAAGATTCATCTGGTTTAGATAACTCAAAAGACTGGTTTTCCAGTCTTTTGTTTTTTGGGGCACTTTACCTAAAATTCAGTATCTTGCCTCTCTAATGAAGAAGCTCTCAATATCAATATATTTTACTTATGCGCATTTTAAATTCTTGGATTTATAAAAAAGTATTTATAACGCAAAAAAATGTTTCATGGGTTGCATCTGTTGATGCAATATCCGAATAATAAAAATTCCATAATCCTGTTTTTTATAAAAAATAGCATGTTGATGATGATCGTGACGGCGTATTCCCTCGCCAATATCTACACATGCATAACCAATCAGCGGTGAACTCACTAACAAATGAAAGGTATTTTCCAAATGTTGCGTGTATTGGTCAGCTTGAGCTACACCAAAATTAAGTAAGGTGTATTCATAAATAGCAGTGAAGTTGTCGACAGCTAAATTTGATAGCTTATACACGATGCTTCTGCTTCACTTGAGCCGCAATATCTTTTAGGCTAAGTGTACTTTCTCCACTGTTCTCACCTGCTTCAATCGCTTGCTTTAAAGCTGCAGTTTGATTTTCTTGCTGCTCCAATAATCTTAGTGCAGATCGCATCACTTCACTGGTTGAACCATAACGTCCAGATTCAATCAGTTTGCTCACAAAGTTATCGAGTTGTGGGCCAATTGTTACACTTGTAGTTCTCGCCATCAGCATGCCTTATTGTGTGAATAGATCATACAATTCTAACACAACTCCCTTTATCTGAACAAAAGTTCAGCATCTCTTTAAATTTTCGCACATGAAATCAATTTTATAATGAATACCCCCTCTCTTTTTAAAGAGAAGTTGGGAGAGATTTTCAACATTGAAAATTTTCACCATATTTGGCTCACTATTTTCAAATCCCCCTCCTTGCGCTACACAAATCAGCGCGGCTTTGCCTCATCCAATAAAGTCGCATAATCTACATTGACCTGCCACAAAGTGCTTAACAACCATAATTGCTTTTTGGCTTCTGCTTCATAACCGTTAAATGCTAATACGCGTGCATATTTCAATAAATCGTAGCGGGTTGGATAATTCAACACAATTTCATGGATATCCTGCAATTGATCAGGCGTTTGTAGGCTATAAGGATTTAAACGAATCCACGCAATGCGGCGGTTAAATTCTTCGAGTACCAAAATACGCTCTTGATGGGTGATTTTTTCAGGTGTATGTTCGTAGCGTACCGACTGATTCAATTTAGGCACCATCACTTCATAATCACGATAAATCAGCATCAACAACAATGCGCCAAGTACAAAAGTACTGCGTAAATAAATTGCAGATAAAGAGAAGCTTTTTACCACACGTTGTGATTGAACCATGCCGATAATAAAACCAACAGGCAGCAAGAAGTAGGCATAGTTTTGTGGAAATTCCAGCATGGCATGTACGCTAAATGCACCGAGCATTAAAATCCCCACAACCGATTCCACCGACTGGGTATATTTATGCAGCTGGTAAGCCCAATAACCCAAATACGCCAAAAATGGTACGCCTAGTATCACACCATTCCAAAGTAAAAAATCCAAAATAAAATTGTGTGCGCTGCGAATCCACACAGGGCCTTGTACAAATTCACTAATGCTCACATAAGCCACACTGGTTTGATGCCAACCATAGCCCCACCACGGTTGATGTTCAATTGCAGCGAGCATTTGCTGCCAAATGGCCAAGCGTGACATATCACCTGTGGCGCGCTGTACCACATCACGAGATTGCACCGAAAGGTCTGCACTTTGTGAGAGCAATTGACTAAAAGCAGGTGCGATAAAAATCAGCCCGATAAATGCGGCAAACCACAGCAAGCTATAGCGGCATTTAATCCGCATCACGCCACGGTATTGTTGATAGCTCAAATAGGTCAAGAGACACAGCGATGCCAACCATGAAGTACGCGACTGACTCAGTACCACACCCACCAAAATCATGGCAGCAGCAATCACAATCCACAAGGTTTTAAGTTTTTGTTTTTCGTATAAATATAGGCATGCCATGAGTGACATTACCAAAAAGGTCGCCATATTATTCGGTTGGGCGAAATTGGCATAAGGACGTTGTCCGATTTTAATATCTACCATAATAGGCAGGTATTGATCGAGTGTGAGCCACTGGCAAATTGCCATGAATGCAGTAATACTTCCCACGCCAAGCAGCACATAACTAAAGCCTGTAAAGATGCGTTCACGTTCGCTGTTGATTTGCGTGAGGTTATAGCCAAAAATGATCGCGAGCCAAAAACTAAAGATATACACGCTGCTAAGCAAGGCTTTATCAAAGAAATAGACCAAGCCAAAGCCCCATTGAATGAAGGGAATACTGCATAATGCCAATAATGGCAGGCTGATTTTAGGTATCTGTATTTTTTCTTTGAATAGGCAGGCGGCAAGCGCAAACAGGGCAAAAAATGCGTAAAGTTCACCTGTATAAGTGACCCACGGGCGGTAGTGAATGGGCAATAGCCATGCAAGGGAGATGTGGATGGCAGACAAAAGTAGCAATGCAGATTTCATAAGAAAACTAGACTAAAAAACTGGCTCTATCTTATATTTTTTTAGGCAAGATGATAGTGCCTTGTGTAGCAAGTTTGATTGGAATTCTACCAGTTTCGAAATGGAATAATTGTGTGGGGGAATACTTAAACTCCCCATTTTTAACTTAAGAAATTATTTCCACGGTCTTAAATCTACTATTTTGATGATGCTTGCAGATTCTTTGTTGACTAAAACCACCATATCGACTGCATTGGCTTTTAAGGGTAGCCACGCATCGGCTTTTGGATATTTTTCTATAGTCTTTTAACTTAATTTTCTAATACGAGCTTATAACAACCCTATATAAAATTCGAGTTATTATATAGAGAAACTCTTAATTTTTCTAATTAAGTAAATTATTATAGGGCCGATCAACCTTATAGAGCTGTTTAATTAATTTAAGCTGATCTTTAGCCTCCTTAGAGTATCCATTATAGGCAAGAACTTTCGCATACTTATATAAATCAAAATGTGTCAAATAAAGAGAAACCATCTTTCCTATAGCCTCTATCTCTTCCTCACTTAGCTTTTGTTTCGGATTTAGAGAAATCCAATATAATCTAAAATTTAACTCATCTAAGATATATAACTCTCGCTTCTGTTTAAATTTCACATTAGAGTTATATAAACTATGATCAATCGCTCTATGATTCTCCTCAATATAAAGCAAATAGTCTTTCCAAACAAAAAACAAACCTAGTATTAGATAAAAACTATATATAGCAATATATCTAAAGGAAAAAGTATAAAATTTTAAGCTTGGATTAGCTGATAATATTATTGCTATAAAAATTCCAAAAGGTATCAAAAAGTATGCATAATGCAAAGGATACTCAAGCATTGAGTGAACCAATAAAGTTACAATCATACAAAAAGCAAATAATTCCTCTATTTTTTTTATTTTTAATATTGAACTAAAAATTATATATATAAAGTATAAAATAAATGATACACCTATAGGTATTCCACACCATACTATTATATCAACCAATAAATTATGACTACTTGTTATCCAAACACCAATTGGATATTTTTCCATATTTTGATATTGTGCCAGCGCTGTTTGATTCCAACCATAACCAAACCAAGGTCGTTCTAGAATTGCGTAGTACATTTGAATCCAAAAATCTATACGACCACTACTACTTACACCTCTTTCGACACTAGAACTAATATTAACAATATTCAATCCAAATATTTTTGCTATAAAGTTTGATACATTTACCAAGTAAATACTTGATAAAAAATAAAAAATAAATGAAAAAAAATAATAAACTAATACTTTTGTATGTGCAATTTTTCTAAAAACGATAAAAACAAATAACAAGGATACAAGTGTAACAACAGCAGTTCTGGACTGAGTTAAAGCTATAGAAAATATAAAAATTATAGTTAAGATAGAAAATAAATAAAATTTAACTTTTTTCTTTAAATATAAATAAATTAAACTTAAAAAAGAAATAATTTGAAAAGTAGCCATATTATTAGGCTGTGCGAAATTTGCAAACGGTCGTGAGCCCACTAACGGAGTGATAAACGCTATATTAAAGTCAGGATTTAACCACTGATATATTGCAAAAATAGCACTAATAAAACCAACTACCACAAACATCCAGTTTAAATTTATAAAAAAAGATGTTTTTTCATACTCATTTTTATATACGATATTATATGTAATAATAATCAAAAAAAATAGTGTGATTAAATAAAATGAATTTATAAGAGCGTGGCTAAAAAAATAAATTTGACCTAAAAAAAACTGTATTACTGGTAGAAAAGATAATAAAAAAATTGGAATAATATTTTTTGGTAAAATAATATTTTTATTATTAAAAAGACTTAATATTAAAAAAATACAACCTACAAAAACCAGAATTTCACTTAAAAATGTTAGCCAAGGACTATAATGTATAGGTACTAAGTAAGATACTCCTATAGAAAATAAAAAAAATAAAAAAAACAGCTTTTTCATTATAAAATTTCCAAAAAAAACCACACTACATAGTAGTGTGGTTTTTCTGATTAAGTTATTACTTAATTTCACATTTAACGTTGTTTGCTAAATCACATTCAACTTGATCTTTAGCTGCATCCAAAGGATTCTTAATATCACCAACTACTTTAACAGTAGATGCAGTAGTACCTGTAATATTAACAGCAGAACATGCTCCAACTGGAGCAGAAGCTTTGTTAACTTCTGCTAATGCAGATGCGAAAGTCATATTAGGATCATTTATATCAGTGTAAACAGTATTTGCATAAGCTTTAACTTCTGCTAAACATGCATTCTGAGAGGATTTCTTAGAGTAATTTTGATAAGCCGGAATGGCGATAGCCGCCAAGATACCGATAATAGCCACAACGATCATTAGTTCGATTAAGGTAAAACCTTTTTGAGCGTTCATAAACATTCTCCACAAATGTTGTTAATTTAATTATAAGCTTTGTAAGCTATTTTAATAGTAGCACTAAACGTGCCAACTTTTATTATAGACAATTCCCACAAAAAAACAGCACCTTACACAAAAAAAATTTAGAACTTTAAATTTGAATGTGTATTTTTGTTAAAAAGTGACAAATTTTGTCAGGTTAAAAATAAAAATTTAACAAATTTTGTCATTTTTAGAGCAGCTGGTCACATTTTTTTATTTTAAAAATAAACCTTTCACACATTTATTTGCATTTTTGATCTAAATTTCGGCAAATTTAGCTTGTGTGCGGTGATTATCTTTTGTGCTAATGAGACATCCCCCTTTTTGAAAAAAGTGAGCCAAATGAAGTGAAGAATGCTGCTCATGTTTAGAAATCTTTCCTAAGCTCTCTTAAAAAAAGAGAGAAACATTCATTATAAAATTGACTTCATGTACAAACATGCTTTTCAAGCCTCCCCCTTTGAAAAAGGTGAGCCATGTATGACGCAAGGAGGGTGATCAAAAAAGAAAGAAATACTAACAGCTCTCAGCCCAAAATAATCGGGGCATTACTCAATTCATTTTGCTGATCTAGCAACTGGCGGTCGTAAAACGCATCCAAAATTTCACCAATTTCTTGCACGCCTGTGATTACCGCTTGTCGATACTGCTGCTGTGCCAAACCTTGCACAATATGCGTACAGACTTCATCCCACACCTGTTGCGTGGTTGCTGTTTTAATGCCACGATCAATCACAATTTCCACTTTGCGTTCACACAAATTCAGGTACAGCAAAACACCGCTGTTTAGTTCAGTATCCCAAACACCTAGCTCTGCAAACAACTGACGTGCGCGGGTATGCGTATCTATCGCATACGCCAACCGCGATGGTAAACAACCTTCAATCACCACCTGGATTTCACCCACATGCCCATGCTCGGCAGCAGTCACCGCTTCTGCAATGGCATGTTGATCCTGCGCATTAAAGAAACGCTTAGTAGCAGGCAAATAAAAGAAGTGCTTGAGCCAACGCTTCAAACAGGGTCGAGTCACTATTTCGGTTTTAGGCTGGGTAATAATTTCTGTTGTATCGGTTGTTGTTACCATGATCCTGATGCACCTCCCCCACCAAAGCCACCGCCTCCGCCGCTATAGCCGCCTCCTCCACCAAAACCGCCACCGCCGCGTCCGCCACCACGCCCTGCAGAGGACAAGAAAATTTGGAAAATGGTCTGTGCAATGGCAGTGATGAGTAAAAAGAAAATTCCCGCGCCAATCATTAAACTGGTGATTAAGCCTGCACCATTGACCAAACCTGCGACTGTACCTGCCACGGCAGCAGTTGAAGCACTGAGGCGTTTTCCGACAATCAGTGAGCCAATTACCCCTGCAATTAAAATAAATAAAGCAGTGCCCAAGGTTTTTTCACGCGCCTGTTGCTCTTGCAAGGCTTGTTCCTGACGTTGTTTCAGTTCTTGCGCTGCCTGTGCCGCAACTTCGGGGTCTAAGTTTAAAATCCGTTCAATTTCTGCCAAGCCTGCATCTATGCCTTGTGCATATTGCGCTTGTTTAAAATAGGGGGTAATGCGTTGGTTAATAATCCGACTGACTACAATATCGGGCAGCACGCCCTCTAAACCGTAACCCGTTAAAATCTGAATACGGCGGTCATTGACCGCAATTGCCATCAACACACCATTATCTTGCTTGGCAGAACCGAGCTGCCATTGTTCTGCGACCCGCATGGCAAAATCGAAAATATCTTCCTGCCCTGTGGTCGGTACAATCACCACCCCAATTTGCGCTTTGGCGTGTTGATGTAAATTTAAAATCCGCTGGCTGATTTGCTGTTTTTCTGCAGCAGTGAGCAAATTGGCTTGATCGACCACGGGCTGATTCAAGGTCGGCAAAGCACGGATGGATTCACCCTCTGCCATATCATTGGCAATTTGCGGTTGCTGAACGGTTGTTTCTACAGGTGCTTGCTGAGTGGTAGATGTAGGCTGACGTGAATTTGTAAGATCAGGAATAGGGTTTGCACTTTGAGGATGCTGTTGCTGCACAATTTTACCCAGCACTACAGCTTCGGCGGTTTCATCGGTTGCGGTGGCAACTTCACTATATGCCAAGCAGCTGAAACACATAACTGCCATGAGCAGCAGCATCTGCATTAGATTTATACAGGTCTTGCTGTGCGATTGCAGCATCCAGACATCCTCCTAGGCGTTATTCAAACGAAACTTTGGGTGCTGTTTGTGCGCTTTGTTCGGCACTGAAGTTTGGTTTAGTGTCCATACCAATGACTTTTGCGGTCATCACTTGCGGGAACTGACGTGCATAGCTGTTAAAGTCTTGCACTGTGCTGATGTAACGGTTACGCGCCACGGCAATACGGTTTTCTGTGCCTTCTAGTTGTACTTGTAAATCACGGAATTGCTCATTGGCTTTTAAGTCTGGATAATTTTCAGACACCGCAATTAAACGTGATAAGGCACTGGTCATTTGCGCCTGTGCTTCTTGATATTTCTGGAATAACGCAGGGTCTTCCAATACCGACTTATCCACTTTTAAGCCTGCGACATTGGCACGTGCCTGAGTGACTTCAGTCAAGACTTGTTCTTCATGCTTGGCATAGCCTTTGACCACATTCACCAAGTTTGGCACTAAGTCAGCACGGCGTTGATATTGGTTTTGGACTTCTGACCAAGAAGCAGTCACGGCTTCATCTTTCACTTGTAAGGTGTTATAGCCACATCCGCTTAATGTCAAAGTACTGGTTAAAGCCACCGCGAGCATGGTTTTTTTTGTGAAATTCATACATTAACCTCTAAATTTTCTTTGTATTTGTTTGAAATGATTTCATTCTAACGTGAAATTCTGACCTGTTTGTGTATTTTGTTTAATCTGAGATATCAACAGACTGGTTACATCAAAAAATAACCTGGTACAGCAGATTGAATTGATATTGAAGTTTCAGCTCTTAAACCTTATATAAATCAGGGATGGCAATATATTCCATAAGAAGATGAGCAGGATAAATATCCAATGAAAAAAGGACTGAATTCCTTAAAACTCAGCCCTTTTAAGATCTAAGCAAAACAAACTCGTTTAGAGCTCTAAATAATCTAAAATACCTTCTGCCGCCTGACGACCTTCCCAAATTGCAGTCACGACCAAATCAGAACCACGCACCATATCGCCCCCTGCAAAAATTTTCGGGTTAGACGTTTGGAACTTAAATGTTTGCTGTTCTGCTGCCACTACACGACCTGAACCGTCTACCCCAACATTTGCAGAGGCAAACCAATCTGCAGGGCTGGCACGGAAACCAAAAGCAAGCAATACTGCATCGGCAGCTAAAACCTCTTCTGAACCTGGCACAGGCTCTGGACTTCGACGACCACGACTGTCAGGCTCACCCAATTGCGTGGTGACCACTTTCACACCTGTGACTTTACCATTTTCACCAACAATTTCAATGGGTTGACGGTTAAATAAGAAGTCCACCCCTTCTTCACGGGCATTGGTCACTTCACGGCGTGAACCTGGCATATTGGCTTCATCACGACGATAGGCACAAGTGACTTGCTGCGCACCTTGACGAATAGAAGTACGGTTACAGTCCATGGCAGTATCCCCACCACCCAGTACAATCACTTTTTTACCTTCAACACTGATGTATTCTGCAGGGTCTTTTTCCCAGCCTTGGCAACGGTTGACATTGGCAATCAAGAAATCCAGCGCATCATAAACACCATCTAAATCTTCACCAGCAAATCCACCTTTCATATAGGTATAAGTGCCCATGCCCATGAACACGGCATCGTAATCTGCAAGCAATTGTTCAATCGTGATATCTGTACCAATTTCGGTATTTAAACGGAATTCAACCCCCATGCCTGAAAAAATTTCTCGGCGGCGTTTCATCACGTCTTTTTCCATTTTAAATTCTGGAATACCAAAGGTCAGCAAGCCACCAATTTCAGGACGTTTGTCAAAGACTACCGGTTTGACGCCATTACGCACCAAAATATCGGCACAGCCCAAACCTGCAGGGCCTGCACCAATAATCGCAACTTTTTTATCGGTCCATTTCACATGCGACATGTCTGGACGCCAACCCAAGGCAAAAGCAGTATCATTGATGTACTTTTCGGCATTGCCAATGGTCACTGCACCAAAACCATCATTTAAGGTACATGCGCCTTCACACAAGCGATCTTGTGGACAAACCCGTCCACAAACTTCAGGCAAAGTATTGGTTTGATGACACAATTCTGCTGCCTGAAAAATACGGCCTTCAGAAATCAGTTTAAGCCAGTTTGGAATGTAGTTATGCACAGGGCATTTCCATTCACAGTATGGGTTACCACAACCCAAACAACGATGGGTCTGATTCGCCGCTACTTCTGCAGTAAACGGTTTATAAATTTCCACAAACTCATTTTTGCGGACATCGAGATCTTTTTTCTCTGGATCTTGTCGTGCTACATCCAGAAATTGAAAGTCATTATGTAGGCGTTCTGCCATGTCTTTCTCCGTAGGTGGGTGTAGATAACTTCACTTTTACGCTGGGTATAAGTCTAAAGTTATCCACACCTGCCGAATGCTGAGTCGTGGATTATTGTGGATCTGCTTGGGTAGTTTTTAACAAAGTCTGCAAGTTGGCAGCTTTTGGTTTCACCAGCCAGAATTTACGGCTATAGAAATCAAACTCATGGCGGATCTTATACGCCCACGCACTGCCTGTTTCAGCAATGTGTTCATCTAAAATACGTCCTAAGAATGCTTTATGTTCTTCCATCGCTTCCGTTGAAATACGATTCAGCTCAATCAGTTCGTGGTTGTAACGGTCTACAAAGTCATTATCCAAATCCAGTACATAGGCAAATCCACCTGTCATGCCCGCACCAAAGTTGTGTCCCACTTTGCCCAATACCGTGACAATCCCGCCAGTCATATATTCACAGCAGTGGTCGCCTGCCCCTTCAATCACAGCGAAGGCACCTGAGTTACGCACCGCAAAGCGCTCACCTGCCGTACCTGCAGCAAATAATTTACCACCGGTTGCACCATAGAGACAGGTATTACCAATTATCGCTGTGTTTTGAGTTTGGAAAGGCGAACCTTTTGGTGGGAAGATGGAAATTCGTCCCCCCGCCATGCCTTTACCCACATAGTCATTGGCATCACCTTCAAGTTTGATATGCAAACCACCTGCATTCCAAACACCTAAAGATTGTCCCGCAGTACCCGTAAGGTTCAATTTGACAGGATGATGTTCCATGCTCAAGTTACCATAACGACGCGCAATTTCACCTGAAATACGCGCACCAATTGAACGGTCACAGTTGCTCACATTAAAGTAATATTCGCCCCCTGTACCTGCTTCAATTGCAGGCAACATCTCTGCAATCATTTTTTCAGCCAAGATGCCTTTGTCAAATGGCGCATTGCCTTCAACCTGACAGTATTGCGCTTTGCCTTCTGCCGCAGGGTGCGATTCCAACAAGGCGCTTAAATCCAAGTGCGCATGTTTTTCGGTTTCACCCGGTAAAATTTCTAGCAAGTCGGTACGACCAATCAAGTCTTTCAAGCTCGCAACACCCAGTGCCGCTAACCATTCACGGGTTTCTTCCGCAATGAAAGTGAAGAAGTTGATCAGCATTTGTGGTTCACCAATATAGTGTTCCTGACGCAAATGATCTTGCTGCGTTGCTACCCCTGTTGCACAGTTATTTAAGTGACAGATACGCAAGTATTTACAACCTAAGGCAATCATTGGCGTTGAACCAAAACCGAAGCTTTCCGCACCTAAAATTGCCGCTTTCACCACATCTAAACCAGTTTTTAAGCCACCATCGGTTTGCACACGGACTTTGCCACGCAAGTCATTCACACGCAGTGCCTGATGCGCCTCGCTTAAACCCAACTCCCACGGTGAACCTGCATGGTGAATAGAGGACAGTGGCGATGCTGCGGTACCGCCATCATAACCCGAGATGGTAATGAAGTCGGCATAGGCTTTAGCGACACCTGCTGCAATGGTACCCACACCCGGTTCAGACACCAGTTTGACCGATACCATGGCTTGCGGATTGACTTGCTTTAAATCGAAAATCAATTGTGACAAGTCTTCAATCGAATAAATATCGTGGTGCGGTGGTGGTGAAATCAAAGTGACACCCGGCACAGAGTAACGTAAACGGGCAATCAAGCCATTCACTTTACCACCCGGTAACTGACCACCCTCGCCTGGTTTTGCACCCTGTGCCACTTTAATCTGCAAAACTTCTGCAGAGGTTAAGTAAGCAGGTGTGACCCCAAAGCGTCCCGAAGCAATCTGTTTGATTTTCGAGTTACGAATCGTGCCATAACGCGCAGGGTCTTCACCGCCCTCACCTGAGTTTGAACGCCCACCAATGGTGTTCATGGCTATCGCAATGGCTTCATGTGCTTCTGGTGACAACGCACCCAAAGACATGCCCGCAGAGTCGAATCGCGGTAAAATTTGTTCAACCGATTCCACTTGATCTAAGGCAATTGAATGGTCTGTTTTTAACTTGAATAAATCACGAATGGTTGCAATTGGGCGATTATTCACGATTTCTGCATATTCTTTAAAATCTGCATAATTGCCTGAACGCACCGCTTTGTGTAAAGCGTTGATCACATCTGGGTTAAAGGCATGGTATTCCTTGCCAAATACAAATTTCAGCAAACCGCCCTGATCAATTGGTTTACGTGATTTCCATGCAGTATCTGCCAGTTTTTTCTGATCATTTTCCAGATCGGCAAAGGTAGCCCCCTGAATACGGCTTGGCACACCAATAAAGCAAGTATTCACCACTTCAGCAGACAAACCCACCGCTTCAAACAACTGACCACCACGGTAAGAGGCTACAGTTGAAATCCCCATTTTGGACAAGACTTTGAGCAAGCCTTTTTCAATGCCTTTGCGGAAATTGCTTTGCGCATAAACTGGATCGCCCAATAACTCGCCTTTGGCAATCAAATCATTGATCACATCATAAGCCAAATATGGATACACAGCAGTTGCACCAAAACCGAGCAATACTGCAAATTGGTGCGGATCACGGGCAAAACCTGTTTCCACAATAATGTTGGCATCGGTACGTAAACCGACTTGAATTAAGTGGTGATGCACTGCACCAGTCGCCATGACCGCATTGGCAGGCAAGTAACCTTCACGGATTTTTTTATCGGTGAGTACCAATAAAGTTTTACCCTCACGCACCGCTTGTGCAGCAGTTTCACAAATCCGTTGAATCGCAGCTTGTAAACCTTCATTTTCAGCATAGTTCAGATCGATGTCTGCAATTTCATAGCCTTTACGACCCAAAGTGCGAATTTGGTGCATTTTGGAGTTGGTCAACACAGGACTTGAGATAATCAAGCGGTCTGCATGTTCTGGGCCTTGCTCAAATACGTTTTGTTCACGACCCAAACAGGTTTCCAAAGACATCACGATCGATTCACGCAATGGGTCAATCGGTGGATTGGTCACCTGCGCAAACTGCTGACGGAAATAATCCGACACATGACGTACCTGACGTGATAATACTGCCATTGGCGTATCATCACCCATGGAACCAACGGCTTCTTGACCGCTTTCTGCGATTGGACGCAATAATTGATCACGCTCTTCAAAGGTCACCATAAACATTTTTTGTGCAGCTTTTAAGGCATCACCTTTTAAACCCTGATCACACAAATATTCTTCAAGCTCTGGGCTACCTTGTAAACGGATTGAATTTTCACGTAACCATTCACGATAAGGACGCATTCTTTTCAGATGGTTATTTACATCCTGCGTATCGAGCACTTTGCCAGTAAAGGTATCCACCACCAAAATTTGACCAGGACCAACACGTCCTTTAGAAATTACATCTTCAGGCTCATAACCCCACACCCCAATTTCAGAGGCCAAAGTAATGTAGCCATTTTTAGTGATCACCCAACGTGCAGGACGTAAGCCATTACGGTCTAACATACAGATGGCATGACGACCATCCTGAATCACTAAACCTGCAGGGCCATCCCACGCTTCCATATGTTTAGAGTTAAATTCATAGAAAGCGCGTAAATCGGCATCAATGGTTTCGACGTTCTGCCATGCAGGCGGAACCAACATACGCAAGGCACGGAATAAATCCATTCCGCCACCCACCAGAATTTCCAGCATATTGTCTAAGCTTGAGGAGTCTGAACCTGTACGGTTTACAATTGGGTTTAGCTCTGTCAAACCTGGCAATAATGGATTTTCAAATTTAGGGGTACGTGCCATCGCCCAGTTCCGGTTGGCGGTAATGGTGTTGATTTCACCATTGTGTGCCAAGTAACGGAAAGGCTGCGCCAACGGCCAACGTGGCAAAGTGTTGGTCGAGAAGCGCTGGTGGAACACCACAATATGTGATGCCAAACGCGCATCGGCAAGGTCGGTATAGAAGTCTGCAATAGCTGCAGGCATCATCAAACCTTTATAGCTGATCACGGTTGAGCATAGCGTGGTCACATAAAAATATGGATCGGCAGTCAATTGCTGCTCGGCACGACGGCGCGCCAAAAATAGTTTGCGGTTAAATTCAACCTCAGTCACCCCCAATGGGCAATTGACAATAATTTGCTCAAAAGCAGGCAAAGACTGCATGGCGATTTCGCCCAATGCCTCATTATTGGTTGGCACCACACGCCAAGCCAAAACTTTACAGCCTTCTGCTTCAATTTCTTTGGTCAGGATATTTTTAGCATGTGTCGCCAAAGCAGGGTCTAGGTTCAGAAATACTGTACCCACTGCAAAAATTTCGCTCAGGGTAATGTCACTTAAGCGTTTTGCTTCTTCACGGAAAAATTGCTTTGGCATCGCCAACAGCAAACCACATCCATCGCCCGTTTTACCGTCTGCGGCAATACCACCACGGTGGGTCATGCAACTTAAACTATGAATGGCAGTCTTGACGAGATCATGGCTTGCATCACCCTGCATATGGGCAATTAAACCGAAACCACAGTTATCTTTAAACTCATCCGGTTGGTATAAACCTTGAGCGGGAGCTACAGTATTAGGCGATGGCATGTGCATAGCGTACCCTTCTTTTACTTGCCCAATTGGGCCAATTAAACAATCTGTTTTTGCGATTTAACTCAATTTACAACTCTAAACATCAACCTTGGGTAAATGAAATGTCACACATTTATTTCAATCAATGCCGATTAAAAAGCCTGAGTAACCGATCCATCATTTACGCAACTTTTACACTTTAATGTAGCAGGCAAATTTGACAGTTTCGCACAATCATTGAATCTTTTTTGCGCCAAAATAGGGACAACAACTCAATTCACGCACCAATAAAAGCAAAAACAATGCCAACTTTATTTTTTATTCGCACATGAGCCAAATCTCAGCTTTAACCCTAAAAATGTAAAATCAGATCACATTTTTAAGTCAAATTCGCACTATTTTTGTGCATTTCATTATTTTTATACACCATGCTGCGCCATTTTAGAACGCATTTTTTAGTGAGAAGAATAATTTTTTTAGATCAAATTGGTGCAATTGAGCCAAAATAGCTCAATGCGAATCATAGACAAAAAGAATAGAACAAATAAAGGCAAGCGATGGTTTGAATGACTAAAATGAAGCTAAAAGAATATTGGAAATGTTTGTGATTAGTTAAAAGGATCGCGCACTTCAGGTTCAGGTACATCGGGCTGAGCAGGTGCTGTACCACTTTGTGATTTTTGTACATCCACGACATTACCCTCCTGATCACGGCGGGTAATTGTAGTGCTGGTGGTACTATTTTGCGGTGCAACTGCCTGCGTAGTCGGTGCAGTCGTTGTGGTTGCAGGTGGACGTGCCAAAGCACTTTCATCTATTTTAGGCACAGCAGCAGGCCGTAAATTTACCGCATGCAATTTGGTATTTAGCCCCATCTCATCTGCCCCTAAGTCATTCACATAAGGAATATAATCTTCCCATTGCACGACAACAGGCTGAATGGTTTCAGGAAATTTGAATGGCAATGCGGTCAAAGTCTGTGCAGCGTCGCGTTTATTGCCAAAACTGCCATATAACATCACATATTGTTCTGCCTGTCCCTCACCACTTAAACGGATATAAAACAGCTTGCTCCGATCTGTTTGCTTTTTAATAAAACTTTTAATGATGTTTTCATCATTGACCCGAAACAGTTCAATCGTGCTGTTATTTTTTTGTTCCTGAATAAATTTAGTACCGCGAAACTCAGCCTCATGCAAACCAGAAGCCGTTAAACGCGTGGTGAGTTCCAAAGGTCTGACTTCTTCTTGCAAGCCACCCAAATAGGTGGTTGCAGCAACCTTCTCGGGTTGAATTTGTAATTCAATTTCAGACTCTGGTTGTTTTTCAATTTCAACCAGTTCTTCACGGTCAGTCACCGCCCAAAAAATCAGTGCCGCTAATAAACACAGCACCGCGCCCAGCAACCAAATTGACTGTTGAATTTTTTGCCAGTGTGTACGCAGTGCTGTCATATGCTGCCTTTTATGCTTGATTGGCTAAAATCGCCTGTTTCATCAATTCTAAGTCAAACTCTTTGGTGATGATGGCTTGACCCAATTGCTTCATGAGCACCAAACGTAATTGACCATTCAGCACTTTTTTATCGTGTGCCATATAAGCCAAAAACTGATCCAGTGGAATTTGCGGACATACTATCGGTAAATTGGCGCGAGAAATGATATTTTTTGTACGCTGCACATCTTCTGCAGAAATCCAGCCCATACGCTGTGATAAATCGGCTGCCATTACCATCCCTGTCGCAACAGCTTCACCGTGTAACCATTCACCATAACCCAAATAAGATTCAATTGCGTGCCCAAAAGTATGCCCAAGATTCAATAAAGCGCGTTCACCTTGCTCTTTTTCATCATTGGCAACAATACGCGCTTTATGTGCACATGAACGATATACCGCTTCTGCCAGTACAGCAGGATCACGCGCCACTAATGCTTCCATGTGCGTTTCAAGCCATTCTAGAAACTCGACATCACCCAAAAGCGCATATTTAATGACTTCGGCTAGGCCTGCAGACAACTCACGCTCAGGTAAAGTATTCAGTTGCGACATATCGGCCAGCACCACTTGGGGTTGCTGAAACGCGCCAATCATGTTTTTACCCAATGGATGATTAATCCCTGTTTTGCCACCGACACTTGAATCGACCTGCGACAATAAAGTGGTCGGTACTTGAATGAAGTACACTCCACGCTGAAAACTTGCCGAAGCAAAACCTGCCATATCGCCAATCACGCCACCGCCCAAAGCCAGCACCGTACAATCACGGTTAAAACCCGCTTCTAGCAAGGCATCAAAAATAAGGGTGAGATGCTGAATATCTTTGTATTTTTCTCCATCAGGCAAAATACAGGTTGCCACTTTCTTACCAAGTGCTTCAACAGCCGTCACATAATGACTTAAATACAAAGGTGCAACCGTGGTATTGGTCACTATCATGACTTGCTGACCTTTAATATAAGGTGCAAGTAATTCTTGGGGTTGAAGATCACTGCCAATAAAAATTGGGTAACGGCGATCGCCAAGTTCAACGTGTAAAGTCTGCATGAAAAAGTCGCTTTCTACCTAAGATATTTGCTCTGAAACAATCGTATTTAAGATTTTTTGCGCCAAATCTCGCGCAGCACCCTGATTGGTTTCAATAATATAATGTGCCACCTCACGATACAACGGATCACGCACTGCAAGCAAATCACGTAATCTTTGTTCGGGGTTTTCGACTTGAAGTAAAGGACGGTTTTTATCGCGATAGGTTCGCTGAAGTTGAATTTCGACAGGGGTATATAGATAAACAACAATACCACGTTGTTTTAAGAAGTCTCGATTCGGGGCTTGAGTCACCGCGCCGCCACCTGTAGCAAGTACAAGTTTATGCCGTGTGGTTAACTCATCAATAACCGCTGTTTCACGACTACGAAACCCTTGTTCACCTTCTTTTTCAAAGATCCAAGGAATCGTAGCGCCAGTTTTGCGTTCAATTTCATGATCACTATCTAGAAATTCACGCCCTAACAATTCCGCCAAATGGCGTCCTACAGTGGTCTTGCCTGCCCCCATCGGCCCTACCAAATAGATATTTGGTAGGGTGTCAAACTCTTTGCTTAGCAAGGAGTCACCTATAAATTTTGTTTAAATTGAAAATATATTAATGATTTCTTGAAACACTGTCATTAACAATTCGTGGTGTAATAAAAATTAGCAATTCAGCTTTTTGATTATTACGACTGGTATTTTTAAATAAATTACCTAAATAAGGAATATCACCTAAGAAAGGCACTTTTTTCTCAGCCTTAGATTTAGATTCTTTATAAATACCACCTAAAACTATAGTTTCACCATTATCAACTAAAACATTTGTTTTAACCTCATTACGGTTAATTCTATAACCCGCGGCAGTTAATGCACCTAAAGTATCATTATTCACAACCAACTCCATGGCAACCTTACCATCAGGAGTAATATTTGGGGTTACATCCAACTTTAAGTTTGCACTAAACATTGTTGTTTGAGTACCATCTTGGCTAACTGTTTGATATGGGATATCTTCCCCATATGTAATAACTGCTTGTTTTTTGTCTGCTGTTAATACTTTTGGAGTAGATACAACCTCTGCTTGACCATCTGCCTCTAGCGCAGATAGCTCTAGATCCAGCATAAAATCAGATAAACTAATCAAACCGAATGCTATACGAGCTGCACTATCAACACTTGCCCCCAAATCCACATTCAGGTTTTGAGGACGTTCAATTTCATACTTCCAGCCCCCCCTATCATCATCTTTTTCTGGTTCACGCAAGTTCCACAAGGTCGTATCGCTACCACCCACCAACAAGTGATTATTATTGGTAATCCCTTGTGACAAGATGCCCCACTTCACCCCCATATCTTTGGTAATACCAGTAGTTGCTTCAACAATACGTGCTTCAATCATCACCTGCTTCACAGATACATCAAGTAAATCAATCATTTGACGAATCTGATCAATTTTTGCTGATGTATCGTTAATGATTAAGGTATTGGTCCGTGGATCTACTGAAACAGTCCCGCGTGGGCTTAGCAAGCTACCAACGCTATCGCCTAATGGATCAGTACCTGTATTGGTATTTGAACCAGTACGTGAATTTGAAGCATTTTTGCCTTCAGTAATCAACTTTTCAATGTCTGCCGCTTTGGCATAATTCAATTGAATATATTCAGTTTGAAGTGGTGCCAGTTTCACGCTTTGCGCAATCGCTTTGGCTTCTTCTTCTTCGGCTTTAATCAATTCAGAAACAGGTGCAATCCAAATCACGTTACCATTACGACGCTTATCCAAGTTTTTGGTTTTCAGGATAATGTCTAACGCCTGATCCCAAGGTACATCTTTTAAACGTAAGGTAATGTTGCCTTGCACGGTGTCTGCCGCCACCATATTAATGCCTGTAAAATCGGCCAATAACTGCAATACACGACGCACTTCGATGTCTTGGAAATCTAGTGAAATCTTTTTGCCTGTATAGCTTTGAGCTGCACGTGGTTTAAACGGGTTTTTATCGACAGGGCGTTTTAAGCTGATGGTTAGCTTGTCTTCTGCCTGATATGCCATATATTCATAGCTGCCTGCAGCTTGAATAGTAATCACGCCATTGCTGCCATCATTGTGTGCATCAATGGTCGATACAGGTGTTGCAAAGTCATTTACATTTAAACGACGTGCTAAATGTGCAGGTACTTTATTGCCTAAAGTACGTACCACAATTTTGCTGCCTTGCTGCTGCACATCTACAGGAGTATTGCTACCCAGTAGATCAATCACCACCTGACCTTCACCTTCACCGCCACGCTGGAAACCAATATTGGATACGCCTTGTGCGCTACGTTGAGCAGTCACGGCAGCCACAGGGGTTGCCGTTGTTGAGTTGATTTTTAAAATAAAGGTGTTGCCTTCAACACGCGTGGTAAATGCGCCCGCATCGGCCAAGTTCACAGTTAAACGTGAACGCTGCGCATCTGAGCTGACCTCTACAGAACTCGCTTCTTTGGTCGCCACTGCAATACTGTTTTGTTTCAGCGTTTGTTGTGCTTTATCAAAGTCTAGAATCAAACGCGCAGGTTGTTCCAACTGATATGCCGCTGGCTGTGGCGGCAAACCATTAAACATGACACGAATTTCGGTGCCCTGTCCCGGAATTTGCATGGGTACGATGTTGGTAATGCTGACTTGGGCATTGGCAACTTGCATCACTGCCATTGCGACTGCGCCCATTGAAAACTGACGGAACAAATTGTTCATTGTATTACCATCCCCAAAAATAAAATCTTTCACACTGTTATTCATTTTTATTCCTTTAATTTATGGCGCAGGCCCAATTAAAACTAAACTTCTTGGACGTTCTACATAACCTTCACGACCATCTGGAATAATTTCGATTAAATCAATTTGTGTAGGTGTAATATTCACCACACGACCATGATTTACCCCCATATAGCTACCACGCTGGATACGCTCAATTTCACCATCAGGTGTTTGAATCAATGCCAAAATTTGACCATTTTGACGCATACTGCCTTTCATAGTCAGTGACTCAAGTGCGTAATTTTCCAGTGGTTGTAACTGGCGAGCAAGGTTCGGATAAACGCGCTTCCCTGCCATAATTTTAAGCTCTGCCGCCAATGAACTTGGCATAAATGGGCTTTTGAGCTGGTGTGCTGCATAGTTAAAGGTTGGTGCAGGCTCAAACACAGGTGCAGGTTCAATGGGTAGTGGTGGCTGATTACGAATTTCAGCCATTTGTGCATTGACTGCATCAATCCGTGAATCACACCCCACCATCAACAAAGTCGCCATCAGAGCCAACGAAAGCTTTTCAATTTTCATTATTTCGCTCCTCCAGCATTACCCGCGGTTTGTGCATCTGCACTGCCGACATAACGATAAGTTTTTGCTTGTGCTTTATAGGTCACTTGCGGAATATCGGTTTTCTTGTCTTTATTTTCAGTCGCCACAATTTCAAAGTCGTGCATGGTCACAATACGTGGCAATGCTGCTGTACCGCTTACGAATGAACCAAAGGCATGATAATCGCCTGTCGCTTCAATTGAAATTGGCTGTTCAATAAAGAACTCTTGTTTAATCTCATTCTCTAAACGAATGTTTTTAAACTTCAAACCTGAATTCACGCCTGTCACGTTAATATCTTCAACTAAACCTGGAATTTCAGTTTCTTTTGGCAATTGTTCAAGTTGTTGGTTAAAGTTCGCTTCCATTTCTTGCAATTGCGCTTGGTATTGCTGCAAATTACGCAATTTAGAATCTTTTTCACGGAACTCATTTAACAAGTTTTGTTCTTGTGTATGTGCTGCTGCAATGGCATCTAACTTTGGCTTGATTACGACAAAGTAACCTAAAGCTAGAATCAGGAAAATAATAAAAATCCAGCAGGTAATTTTGACCGAAAGTGGCCAAGCACCATAATTGTTAGGATCTAGGGTATTGAACTGTTGAAAAAACTTTTCAACTGTCATTTTCTTTTTCGGAGCAACAGCAGCATCCTGATTTACTTCATCAAATTCATCGAGACTCATTGTGCTGCCCCCGCTGCTGATGTTGAATTAGATTCTGTTGGTGTTACTGGAATTGCAATTTCTTCTAAATCTGAAGTTACTACAAAAGTACCGTAACTTTCCTCTACACGAGGAACCACAGAGCTTGGTGCTTTATCTTTATTTTCTTCTTTGGCTAAGAATGAATTCATAAATGCATTGCGATACCACGGCGATGCTTCCAAATTACGCAAGAATTCAGCCACAGTATTTGGACTTTCAGCCTTGCCTTCAAAAGTGAATTTATTGCCTGTACGACTCACTTTGGTTAAGTACATATTGCTTGGTGTCACACGCACCAATTCATCCACCAAACGCACGGCAATTGGACGCTGACTTTGTAAGCCCTGAATAAGCTTCATGCGCTCAACAATAGCATTACGCTGTTCTTGCAAGCCTTCTAAAGATTTTAATTGTACATCTAGGTTTTGGTTGGCACTGATCACCAATTGATTGGCTTGTTCTTGATCTTGTAACTTCGCGTTGTAGAAGAACCACGCCAAAGCCACCAATAACACCCCAACAGCAGCCGCTGCAATACAAAATACAATAAATTCTTTTTTACGTTTTTCTCTTAGCTCATCGCGCCAAGGGAGTAAGTTAATCTTTGCCATTAATCAAAACTCCTCATTGCTAAACCACATGCCACCATCAATGACGGCGCATCACTTTCAATTCTTTTAATGTCGATTTGTGGAGAGAAGCCCATTTGTAAGAATGGATTGGCAATGGTCACACGGTAGCCCAGTTTTTGCTGCAACAACTTCGCAAGACCTGGAATATTGGCATTCCCCCCTGCCAATAAAATGTGATCAATTTCGTTAAATTGTGAAGATGAGAAAAAGAACTGCAATGAACGTGCGGCTTGTTGCACCACCGCTTCTAAGAACGGTTCTAACACCTCAACGTCGTAATCATCTGGCAAAGTACGGCTTTTTTTCGCACGTCCTGCTTCTTCATACGACAAACCATAACGGTTTTGAATTTCTTGTGTCAGCTGCTTACCGCCAAAGGTTTGCTCGCGGGTATAAATAATTTTGTTATTTTGCAGTACCGACAAGGTGGTCATGGTATGACCAATATCCAAAATACCAATGGTGTTCACACCCATTGGCAGGGTATCGGAGAACACTTTAAAGGCATTTTCGATGGCAAAACTTTCGACATCGGCAATTTTGGCTGTCAAGCCGCCCAACTCCAATGCTTCTACTCGTGCTTCTACGTTTTCTAAACGTGTTGCAACCAGTAACACATTGACTCGGTTTGGATTGGCTAAACGGTCTGGTTGGACTTCAAAGTCTAGGCTGACTTCATCTAATGGGAATGGAATATATTGCTCGGCGTCCATACGAATTTGAACTTCACGCTCATCGCTAGTCATATCTGCATCCATTTCAATGATTTTGGTAATCACCATTGAGGTTGGAATTGCTAATGCTGCAGATGTAGATTGCGTGTTTGCTAAGTTCAATGCACGTTCAAGCGCATCCCCGACTGCTTCTGGATTGAGAATGTTTTTTTCAACCACACTGCCTTCTGGAAGTGGGACCAGCGCATAGCTCTCGACCCAGTATCTACCATTCTTAACAGAGAGTTCTAATAACTTAACAGAAGTAGAACTAATATCTACACCTATTAACCCCTTACTTGGCTTACGATATAACCTACGCACAATAGTACCATTCCTATTATTTTTTTATCCCCAAAAAAATTTAACCTACTAATCCGCGCTGGTCTATAATTTTTTACGGATACAATAATTCATCTAACAATCCGTAAATCTACTCGCTATACTGACCAGCAATTAGTTTGCTATTAGCGCTTATTAAAACGCACTTGTTATGAAAAAGCTATCTTGTTCGGGTCGTGTTCATCCATTTTTTTTGATCATAATTATAATTTTGGTCGCAGTACCGATGGGTTTCTATGGCATGTATCTCTATATTGCCCCATCTTTGCCAGAAATGACCACCTTAAAAAAAGCGCCATTATTAAAACCATTACAGGTTTATAGTGCCGATAATGAGCTAATTGCCGAGTATGGCGGCAAGCTTTCTGTGCCTGTCGATTATGAACATATTCCTGAAAAATTCATTTTTGCGTTCTTAGCAGCCGAAGATTCTGCTTTTTTTGAACACAGTGGGATTAGCTTCAAAGGCTTGGGGCGCGCGGTGAGCGAGGCGGTAACAGGCTCCAATGTGCAAACTGGCGGCTCGACCATTACTATGCAAGTGGCAAAAAACTATTATCTCAGCCCTGATCGCACTTTAAAGCGTAAACTCACCGAAATCTTTTTAGCGCGTAAAATTGAACAAAACCTGAGCAAAGAAGAAATTTTGACCTTATACGTCAATAAAATCTTTTTGGGTAAAAATGCCTATGGCATCGCGGCAGCTGCCAAAATTTATTACAACAAAAGCCTAGAAGAACTGTCGATTGCACAAATGGCGATGATTGCAGGCTTACCTAAAGCACCTTCGCGCTACAATCCCGTGGTAAATCCTGAGCGTGCTTTGGAGCGTCGCAACTGGATTTTGGGACGTATGCTGCAACTGGGCTATATCAACCAAAATGAATACCAAAAAGCCATTGCTGAACCGATTAATTTAGATATGCCAGACCGCAGCATCAGCAATAAACATCCGTATATTGGTGAAATGGTGCGTGCTGAACTGGTCAGTAAATTTGGTGAACAAGCGGTTGATTCGGGCTATAAAGTTTACACCACGGTAGACAGCAAACGTCAAATGTACGCAGAACAGGCGGTACAAGAAGGCTTAGAAGCCTATGACCGTCGCCACGGCTGGCGTGGTGCAGAGGCACACGACAAACCGCTGAATGAGTTTCGTGCTTATGCCAACACCTACCCTGCGCAAGTCAGCAAAGTGCTGAATAATTCTTTTGAAGCGTTAATGCAAGATGGCACAACAGTTACTGTACCATGGTCAGGTATGTCTTGGGCGCGCCCCTATCGCAATGCCAACAGTGTAGGCAATGCGCCAAGTCGTGCGGCACAGATTGTAAAAGTCAAAGATATTGTCCGTTTACGTCCAAATGAAAATAAAACCGCTTGGTCATTGGTACAAGTACCGAAAGTGCAAGGTCAATTGGTCGCAATTAACCCGAATAATGGCGCCATTGAAGCGTTGGTCGGTGGATACAACTTCTATCAATCTAAGTTCAACCGTACTTTACAAGGTTGGCGTCAACCGGGTTCCACCATCAAACCTTTTGTGTATGCTCTGGCTTTAGAGCGTGGTATGACGCCACACACCATGGTCAATGACAGTCCAATCACCATTGGTAAATGGTCACCACGTAACTCCGATGGTCGCCATTTAGGCATGATTCCGTTACGTCGTGCTCTCTATTTATCTCGTAACACGGTTTCGGTACGCTTATTACAAGAAGTCGGTATTGAGCGTACCCGCCAACTATTCATGGATTTTGGTTTGCAGGAAGATCAGATTCCACGTAACTACACCATTGCATTGGGTACACCACAAGTTTTGCCTATTCAAATGGCAACGGGCTATGCCACTTTTGCCAACGGTGGTTACCGTATTCAACCGCACTTCATTAACCGTATTGAAGATGCTTATGGCAAGGTGATTTATCAAGCCAATCCTGAATATGCGTGTATTGCTTGTATTAATGCCAAAGAACAAACGACTGAAAGCGCCGAAGCCACCACACCAGATGATGAAGTGATTGAAGTGACCAATAAAAAACTGGCACAAGCTGAACAATATCCGAACTTATTGGCAGAGCGTAGTCAGTACAAACAGGCACAACGTATTTTAAAATCTAGCTCGGCGTATGATATGTCCAATATTTTACGTGACGTAATTCAACATGGTACTGGACGTGCTGCGCTCAGAATTGGTCGTGGTGATATTGGCGGTAAAACAGGAACCACCAACGATGCAAAAGACGCTTGGTTCGCAGGTTTCAACGGCAAACTGGTGACTGTGGCTTGGGTGGGCTTTGACCAACCAACAACTTTAGGACGTCGTGAATATGGGGGGGTTGCAGCGCTGCCAATTTGGACAGACTTTATGGGCAATGCACTTAAAGGCACACCTGAAGCATGGGTCAGTTTGGACAGCAAAGCCAAAGCGCCACAGCGTGAACTCAATCAAATGAGCGCAGAACAACAGCAGGATTATCGTGCTTCACCGCCATTGGCACGACCATTGTATCGACCTGCACCTGCAGCACCAGTACGCGCGCCTGAGCGTGATTTTGACGACTTACCAGGCGAGGAAGTGTTAATTCCTGACAATGCTGCACCGCCTGCCATGCAAGCGCCAAACAACAGCTCTGCCAAACCTAATGCGGCCCCCAAACTTGCTCCCGATGCATTAGAAAACTTAATTGACGAAGTCTTATAAACGCAGATAAGCAGTCAGAAAAATCCCTCATTTACAAAAATGAGGGATTTTTTTATGGGCATTCAGTTTTTGCAAAAGTATGAATTTTACAGAAGCACTCAAACTTATTTTTTCTGAAACAGATAAATTTGATGCTGTGCTGTCACGTCAAACTGGGTTCGCTGTTCCAATGCCTGACGGCGCTCTGCTTTGGCTTTATAGGCATAAGGTGTCATAGCAATTAAATGAATTAAATCGCTTTGATTGAGCTGTAATGGTGTTTCCACCACGCTGGCATCAATCAAATCAAAAGTAGTTTGTAATTGGGTGATAAATTTTTCGGGTTCATGTGGCTTTACCTCTTCGAACAACGCTTGACGCATCGCCAATAAATGCTCAGGCGCAGGCGTTACTACCAACAAATAGCCTTGTGGTTTTAAAACCCGCAAAATTTCCTGTTGTGGAATTGGGCTAAACAAGCTGGTACATAAATCAATACAATGTTCTAAAACAGGCAAAGTTGCCCCTGTCCCCACCACCCAAGTCACTGCGGGATTCAGTTTCGCCGCCACTTGTACGGCATTCTTGGCAATATCCACCCCGACACACTGCAACACTTCGCCTTGCATGGCAGCGGTGTAATAGCCTTCACCACAGCCAATATCCAACAAATTTTCGATGCGTAAGGTGCGAATTTTTTGCACCACTGCCTGTTGCAAGGGCGCATAATGCCCTGCACTTAAAAATGCACGACGTGCCTGCACCGAAGCAGGTGTATCCCCCGGATTTTTACTGTGCTTATGCTGCACCACATGCAAATTGACGTAGCCTTGTTTCGCAACATCATAGCTGTGATTGCTGGCACAACGCCACGTTCGATCATGCAGTTGCAATACCTGACGACACACAGGACACATCAGCAAATTCATCATTTTCTCCAGAGTGAACCACATAAAAAAGTCGGCGAGTGCCGACTTTTAAAATTTTCGGTTGGATAGGCTTAACGTAATTTTAAAGTCATTAAACCTAAAACCACCAGCATAATTGTGATAATCCAGAAGCGAATCACCACTTGAGTTTCACGCCAGCCTTTCTTTTCATAGTGGTGATGCAACGGCGCCATTAAGAATACCCGTTTATTGCGCATACGTAGTGAACCAATTTGCAGGAATACCGAAATCGCTTCAACTACAAACACCCCACCCATAATCGCAAACACGATTTCCTGACGTACCATGACGGCAATCGTACCCAGCATTGCCCCTAAAGACAGTGCACCGACATCGCCCATAAAGACTTGTGCTGGATGCGCGTTATACCACAGGAAGGCCAAGCCTGCTCCAATCATCGCGGCACAAATCACCACCAACTCAGACGCATATTTCACATAAGGGATATGCAGATAATCGGCAAAACGAACATCCCCCGCCAAGTAGGCAAATACGCCCAAACCTGCTGCAACTAATACGATTGGCATAATTGCCAAGCCATCTAAACCATCAGTCAGGTTCACCGCATTTGAGGCACCGTTAATTACCAAATAGGTAAAGATAATGAAGCCAATACCGAGTGGAATCAAAGACAATGGAATGCTGAAATCTTTAAAGAATGGAATCAACACATCCAACATATCTGCGGTTTGTGCAGGATTTGGCTGTTGGGTTGCAATCACATACAACGCAATACCCGCACCCAATGATGCTACCGAAGTCCAGAAGAATTTTTTACGCGCAGGCAAACCCGCATTGTCTTTGTAGCGAATTTTAATCCAGTCATCTGCCCAGCCTACAGCGCCAAAAATGACCATGACCGCCAGTACAATCCAGACGTAAGGGTTAGATAAATCTGCCCATAATAGGGTCGAAATACCAATGGAAAGCAGGATTAATACCCCGCCCATGGTTGGCGTACCCATTTTTTTGGCATGCCCTTCAGGTGCATAAGAGCTGACTGCCTGACCGTATTTTAATGCTTGCAGTTTACGAATCATCACAGGGCCTAGCACCAAACCGATGCCAAGCGCAGTCAATACACTCAGTAATGAACGTAATGTTAAATAACGAACCACCTGAAACGAGCTGTTATAGCCCGCCAGCTGCTCAAATAACCATAACAGCATTTAAATTTTCTCCATCAATGCAGCCATCAACGTTTCCATATGGGTATAACGAGAACCTTTAAATAGGAAACTCATGGACTGAGGTTGATGTGTTTTTACCAGATCAATTAAAAACGGCAAGGCTTGTTCTTGAGTGACAAAAGCCTGTAATTTTTTTCCATATTGGGTACTACGTGCACCTTCTTGGGTCGCTGGTGCAAATTCACCAACTGCCACCACAAAGTTGATGCCACGAATAGACACCAAATCACGCCCCAACATATAGTGCTGTTGTGCTGCGCTATTGCCCAGTTCGCCAATATCACCGATTACCATAACCCGCACACCTGTTTGCTGTGCAAGGACTTCGCCTGCAGCACGCATAGAGGTTGGATTGGCATTATAGGTGTCATCAATGAATAAATGTGTGCCTTGCTGAATAAAGTTCAAACGACCTTTTGCCCCTTGTGCCTGTTCCAAGCCTGCGACAATATCATCTAAACTTACACCAATTGCCAGTGCAAAAGCGGCAGCAGCCGTAGCATTTTGTACATTGTGCTCACCCGCAAATGGCAAATGAATCTGACGCACACCTTGCGCGGTATTTAAACAAAAACTTGCCGATTGTGGCTGCAACTGAATGTCTGTCGCAAACACATCACCGCCTGCACCAAAACTTAGACGCTGTTCTGACTGAACCGCTTGCTGAATCTGTTCGGCAAAATCATCGGCAGCAGGGACAATCGCCGTGCCTTGTGGGGCAATATGTGCATAAATTTCAGATTTGGCCCGACAAATGCCCTCACGTCCACCAAACTCACCTAAATGCGCAGTACCAATATTGATAATGCCTGCCACCTGCGGCTGTACCAAGTTTGAGGTGTAATCGATTTCACCTTGATGACTGGCGCCCAATTCCATCACTGCGTATTGATGGCTAGCATTCAACTCCAATAACATCATCGGCACACCCAAGTCATTATTCAGGTTGCCACGGGTAATTAAAGTCGGTGCCAAACGTGACAAAATACTATCGAGCATTTCCTTGGTGGTGGTTTTGCCGCTACTGCCTGTTAATGCAATCACTTTTAAGTGTGGATGTTGCTGACGACGAAATGCGCCTAAGTGTCCTAAGGCTAAACGGGTATCAGGCACGACCAATTGGCAAATATCTGCATCGACAGGCTGGCTGACAATTGCCATAGAACAGCCCTGAGTCGCTACTTGTGCCACAAAATCATGCGCATCAAAACGCTCACCTTTTAAAGCCAAAAAGGCATCGCCTGCTTCAGCATGGCGTGAATCGGTTAAAATACGTTTAATCTCGCCTTGCGGTGCTTGCCCATTGAACCAATAACCCTGTGTTGCCTGTTTGAGTTGTTCGGCAGTCCAAGGTTCTAAAATTGCGGTACTGGTGGTGGAAGTGTGCATACAAATTCCTTATTGGGCAGGATAAGCAGAAGGTGAACAATGCTGTGCATCTATCGCAGATTGCACTTCAACCACATCGTCAAACCAGTGTCTTACCCCATCTATTTCTTGATAGTTTTCATGACCTTTGCCTGCAATCAAGACAATATCGCCTGACTGTGCATGTTTGACTGCATATTTAATCGCTTCACGACGATCATGAATTTCATGGCTCTGTGCCACCGACAAATCGACACCTGTCTGCATATCGGCAAAAATTTGCAAAGGATCTTCTGTACGCGGGTTATCAGAAGTCAAAAGCACAACATTGGCATAGTCCAATGCCGCTTGGGTCATCAGTGGGCGTTTACCACGATCCCGATCTCCACCGCAGCCAAACACCGCCCAAAGCTGTGCGCTAACATGGCGTTTTAAGGTTTGCAACACTTGAATTAGGGCATCTGGCGTGTGTGCATAATCCACCACAAATAAACGCTCTGCATCACGCAACACTTGCATACGCCCCGGTGCGCCTTTAAGTTGTGCAGTCGTGTGTATTAAATCCTGTAATGCAAAACCTGCTTGCTCTGCTGCGATTAAACTCGCGACCAAGTTTTCAACATTAAAATGTCCGAGCAACGGACTTTGCACCACATATTC
Organism: Acinetobacter sp. YH12095; assembly: GCF_013419245.1. Taxonomy (NCBI): domain Bacteria; kingdom Pseudomonadati; phylum Pseudomonadota; class Gammaproteobacteria; order Moraxellales; family Moraxellaceae; genus Acinetobacter; species Acinetobacter sp. YH12095. The sequence continues at coordinate 23,853 of NZ_VPAL01000004.1, read as the reverse complement.
TGCCGTAGCAGTTTGTAGATGGAAACGTACACCATTCAGACTGTATTCAATCTGCTGTACTTGATAGTCTGCCGCTTGCTGCGTGGAATAAGTCAAAATTTTCGGTTGCGCAGGGTTCTGTTGCGCCGCTTGCAACATGATCCCAGCATATTCATCATCTAAATTGACAATTGCAACTTTTAAACTGGCAAACTGAAACAGCATGGCTTTGGCTGCAGCATACGCCTCTAAAGTACCGTGATAATCCAAATGATCACGGCTCAGGTTGCTATATACCGCAATTTCAATATCGCAGCCATTTAAGCGCCCTTGCTCCAAACCATGTGAACTGGCTTCAATTGCGGCAAATTTTGCCCCCTGTTGTGCATAGCTGTATAAAGCATTTTGCAGTTGCAAGGCATCTAAAGTGGTATGTGTTGAAGCTTCCAAATTAGGCAAAATTCCGTTGCCTGTGGTGCCCATTACCGCACAGCGTTGGGCTTGTAACATTAACAACTCAGCAATTAAGCGGGAAATCGTGGTTTTACCATTGGTGCCCGTGACTGCAAGCATACGCGCTAAAGGTACAGGCTGTCGTGCTTGTAAATATTGTTTTTGCCACTGTCCCATGCGCTGACGCACATCTGGCACCACCAAATTATTGGCAACTGCCAGTTCAGTTTCCGAAATCACCGCCAAAGCACCTTGATCTAAAGCTGCTTGTGCAAATTGTGCGGTTTTTTCAGGCTGCGACAAACTGGTCAGGGCAATAAAAATTTGCCCTGCTGTCACATGGCGGCTGTCAAGTTGAAAGCCCTGAAAGTCTTGTATCATCCAATCTGCAACGCGGGAACTGCGATAAATATGTTGAAAGCTGATAGACATGCGTCACCTGTTATTGGATGTTGGGAGTTTCTAAAGGTTTATCTAAAGGTACGTTCAATAAACGTAAAGATTCTTGCATCACACGAGCAAATACAGGCGCTGCCACCAAACCACCATAATACTGTCCTGTTGGATTTTCCACCACGACCACCATGGCTAAACGCGGATCACTGACTGGCGCAACCCCAGCAAACAAGGCACGATATTCAGTCTGTGAATAGCCTTTGCGGTCTGCACGAAGTTTATGCGCTGTTCCCGTTTTACCTGCAACCCGATAGCCTGGAATATTGGCTTGACGTGCCGTACCACCGGGTAACGTTACGGCTTCCATCATCAGTAGAACTTGATCGGCAATTTTAGCATCAACAATTTGTTCGCCTTTAGGCTGTTCTTCTAATTTGTATAAACTCAGCGGCATTTTTACGCCTTTATTGGCAAGCATGGCATAGGCATCTGCCAATTGCAGCACAGTGGCGTTCAAACCATAACCATAAGACATGGTCGCCACTTCCGACACATTCCACTTGCTTGGCGGCAAAATTAAACCTGCACTTTCACCCGGAAATTTCACTGCAGAACGCGCACCAAACCCTAAACGCTTATAAAAAGTCGGCAAGGTCGCATACGGTAAAGATAAGGCAATTTTCGCCACACCCACGTTTGACGATTTTTGGATGATTCCCGCCAAAGTCAGTGAGCCATAATTGTGAGTATCACGAATGGTATGATTACCCACCCGCATTGAACCACCACTTAAATTGACCACGGTATTCGGTGAATATTTGCCACTTTCTAGTGCCATTGCCACCGTCATAGGCTTCATGGTCGAACCCGGTTCAAAAGAATCCACCGCACCACGGTTACGCATGGCATCTTTATTGGACAAACTTTTTTTGTCATTCGGGTTATACGACGGCCAACTGGTCATCGCCAAAATTTCACCCGTTTTCACATCTACCGCAATTGCTGTGGCTGAACGGGCATTATTTGCCACCCCTGCTGCAGTCAATTCACGATACATAATGTATTGCAAACGTGAGTCGATACTCAGGGTAATATTTTCGCCCGGTTCAACCTCTCTCACCACTTCTGGGTCTTTGACACGGTTACCCTTTTTATCGCGCACGATTTGCTGTTCGCCATCCACGCCTGCCAAGCGGGTATTTAGCTGCATTTCCAAGCCTTCAATGCCTGTGCCTTCACTATTGGTCAAACCAATAATTTGTGCATTCGGCTGTGGCTGCGGGTAATAACGCTTATAGTTTTTCTCGGTATATACCCCTTGGAAATTACGTTTTAGAATCAGCTCTGCCTGTTGCGGCGGCACTTCTTTTTGTAAAACCAAATAACGTGAACGCGGACGCTCGTTCATTTTATTTTTCAGTTCTTGGCGATCCATCCCAACTGCATCGGCAAGTTCATCTAAATTCAAGTTTTTATCTGGCAATTGACGCTGCAATTTACGACTGGTCGGATTTTTTTCCAACTCGGCTGTAATTTCTTCAAACAGTTTTTTATTGTCAAAATAATCACGTGGATCAATCACCACTTTCATTACAGGGGTACTAATTGCCAAAGGCACACCGTGGCGATCATAAATCACCCCGCGCATAGCTTTGAGCTTTTCTGTTCTTAAAATATTGGCATTGGCTTTGTTTTGTAAAAAGTCATGGTTCACAATTTGCACATAAAAAGCACGTCCCACCAGTGCCACGAACACCAGCAGTACCACAGCCCACATTAAGTAAAAACGCCACATTTCTACATGAATGGCATTTTTTCCAGTTACCGATTGCTGTTTCTTTCGGGTTTGCTTTTTACGCGTATCGACCATGTGCAACTCGCCTTATTGTTGTTCTGAGGTTGTAGGCAAAGAAATCACCACAGTTTGCGGTGCGGGCGGTGAATACATACGCAGTTGCGTCACCGCACGGGTGCCAATTTGTGCAGTTGCACCAAAGGTCTGCTGTTCAATTAACAAACGCCCCCATTCGGCATTTAAGTCATCTCGCTCGCGCATATAAGAACTCAGCTCACGATAATCATGGCGATATTCAAACACTTGAAACACCACCATAATCGCGCTGATAAATACCAGCGCCAATAAAATAAAATAGGCGACCATTTTTTTCAGTCGCACTTGAGATTGATTTTTTTCAACGGTTTCAGTTTTCATTATTGGCCTTTTCAAGCTAATCGTTCTGCAACACGTAGCCATGCGCTGCGTGAGCGTGGATTGGCTTTGACTTCTTCATCACTGGCACGCACACGTGATATTTTTTTCAATCGACGTGTATCTTGTTGCTGTTGTGGCAAGCCCCAACCCGAATCTTCAGGCAGGCTCGATTCTTTTTGAATAAACTGTTTAATTAAACGATCTTCCAAAGAATGGAAGCTAATTACCGCCAAACGACCTTCGGGTTTTAACACCTCAACGGCTTGCGGCAAGAAGTTTTCAATATCTTCTAATTCTTTATTAATCGCAATACGAATTGCCTGAAAAGTACGTGTTGCAGCGTGTTTGTTTTTTTCCCACTTCGGATGGGCAACTTTTACAATTTCAGCCAATTGTGCGGTAGTTTCAATATAACCCGCCTGTTTAATGGCTTTGGCAATACGGCGGCTATAACGCTCTTCACCATATTGAAAAATCACATTGGCTAAGGCTTCTTCTTCAATATCCACCAGCCATTCTGCCGCAGTCGGGCCTTGTGAATTGTCCATACGCATATCAAGCGGGCCGTCTTTCATAAAGCTAAAACCGCGTTCTGCCTGATCTAGCTGTGGTGACGACACGCCTAAATCGGCCATCACACCATCGACCTGAGTGACGCCCAAATCATTCAACGCTTGCTGCATATCAGCAAAACTGGCATGAATAATTTGAAAGCGCGAATCTTGCTGCGCCAATTCTGCTGCCACGGCCAAAGCTTGTGGATCTTTATCAAAGGCATAAACTCGCGCCTGCGCATCCAATTTGGATAACAACAAACGCGTGTGTCCACCTCGTCCAAAGGTGGCATCGACATAAATTCCTGTATTGCGATCTGCCAACACGGCATCAACAGTTTCATGAAGTAATACAGAAATATGCGACATAAGGTTCAATCAATACAGCTAAAATGTAACTGCACATTATTACCTTGTTTTGGCAAAGCTCCAAACGTCTTTTTGTAGATAAATATTACTTTCCATAGGGAAAACCGTTTTTGACTTTTTTAAAGCACAAAAAAATCTCCGTAGAGATTTTTTTGTGTGCCAATCCAATAAAAGATTAGCCGAAAATGGATATCTGTTTAACGCTTAGTATTATAAATTTGGTCGAAAATCGCACCATTCACAAAATGTGTTTTTTGTGCATTTTCCCAGCCACCGAACACTTCATCAATCGTGAAGGTTTTTAATTTCGGGAATTGTGCTGCATATTTTGCAAGGACTTTTTCATTACGTGGACGGTAGAAATGCTTAGCCGCCATTTCCTGACCTAAAGGTGAATATAAATAGTTGATATAGCCTGTCGCTAACCATTTATTGCCATTTTTTTCTACTGTGCGGTCTACGATTGCCACCGAAGGTTCAGTCAAAATAGAAATAGATGGATAAACAATATCAAACTTGTCTTTGCCTAAGGTTTTTAAAGTTACAAGGGCTTCATTTTCCCAAGTCAACAACACATCACCAATGCCACGTTCAGCAAATGTAGTCATCGACGCACGTGCTGCCGAATCCATCACTTTTACATTGTGGTACATCTTGCCCACAAATTCTTGCGCTTTGGCCTTAGAGCCGCCCGGCTGCTTTTCTGCATAACCCCAAGCCGATAAATACACCCAACGTGGCAAACCACCTGTTTTCGGGTTAGGGGTAATAATTTGTACGCCTGGTTTGGTTAAGTCATTCCAGTCTTTAATGTTTTTCGGATTGCCTTTACGCACCATAAAGACGATGGTCGAGGTATAAGGCGCAGAGTTATGAGGAAATTCTTTTTGCCAACCTGCTTGGATTTGACCTGACTTTACAATTTCTTCAATGTCATTCGCCAATGCCAAAGTGACAACATCGCCCTTTAAACCATCGACCACAGAACGCGCTTGCTTGCCTGAACCACCATGTGATTGTTTAAAGTTGACGTCTAAACCTGTACGTTTTTTCCAGTACTGACCAAACGACTTGTTAAATTCATCATAAAATTCGCGGGTCGCATCATACGATACATTTAAAAACTGACGATCTGCAGCCTGAGCAGTCGTTGCAGCAAAACCTGTTGCCAATAGCGCAGCAGCCAATAAAGCTTTCAATTGAGTTTTCATTACAGCACACATCACCTTTAATCTGTCGCTCAATATATGCAATGCTCAGGCGCTGCGCAATTTGTAAAAAACATGCAAAAAATGATTAAATTCAAATAATTTAGCTTTAATTAATTGTTTTTAATCAATTTAATTCAAGATGCGGCGTTTATTCCAAATTTATACCTTTTTATGGATTAGATATATAAAAAGTGAATAAAACTTTGATCCGTTTTTAGACTCAACGGTAAAATAAGCGACATCACAGCAATCAAACCCGCTTCAAAACTATTTTATTGTGACTTTTGTAACAATCTTCACGATATCTCCACAGTTGTTTGTTACAACATGTTCTAAATCAAAGATCATCTGAAAAATCGGTATATAGTGAGTAAATGATGATAAAGATCTTATTAAGAGTGTGACGCAAATCTACTTTTGTTATGATTTTTGTGATTAAATATTAAAGTGATTAAAACAATTTATAAATTGTGAGTTCACTCATAAAGGAAAGGGGGAATCAAAATGAAATCTAAACTCATGTTCGCAGTATTACTCAGCTTAAGTACAGTCGGTCACAGTGCAGTGATCAAATCTGCTGAAAGTAAAACCCATTTAACTGCGGAAAAGGGGTCTTTAATTGAAAAAGCCCTTACCCAACAAAAACAGGCAGACAAGCAAAAGTTTGAATCAAATAATGATTTAAAAGTGCTGACTTCCATTCATGTTGCTCCAACTCAAAATTTCTTTGCCTTGCAAAATCAGCGTTTTAGCCGTTTTGTACAAGCCTTATTCCCGCAAGATAACTCATAACTCCGCATTAAATTCACTGCCTTTGATCCCCTTTTCAAATGCAGTTGAAACGCCCAAGTACAGAATGTTGAATTTAACATTAAGTACTTGGGCTTTTTCGTTATAATGGTTGCAATTTACATTTTGAATTAATTCTTGCTTATGACTGTTCGTACTCGTATCGCGCCTTCTCCTACTGGTTTCCCGCACGTGGGAACAGCGTATATCGCCTTGTTTAACTTATGTTTTGCCAAACAACACGGTGGTGAATTTATTCTTCGTATTGAAGATACTGACCAACTGCGCTCAACCCCTGAATCTGAAAAAATGATTTTGGATTCATTGCGTTGGTTAGGCTTAAATTGGGCAGAAGGTCCAGATATCGGCGGCCCACATGCACCGTATCGCCAATCTGAACGTATGGATATTTATAAGCAATACGCCTTGCAATTGGTTGAACAAGGGCATGCTTTCTATTGCTTCGCTACTAGCGAAGAACTAGATCAAATGCGTGCAGAACAACAAGCACGTGGTGAAAGCCCGCGCTACGATGGTCGTGGTTTAAACTTGTCTGCAGATGAAGTGCAGCGTCGTTTAGCGGCAGGCGAAGCGCATGTTATTCGTATGAAAGTGCCAACCGAAGGCGTATGTAAATTTAATGACATGCTGCGCGGTGAAGTGGAAATTCCATGGGCGCAAGTCGATATGCAAATTTTGCTGAAAACAGATGGCTTGCCAACTTACCATTTGGCCAACGTGGTCGATGACCATTTGATGCAAATCACTCACGTGATTCGTGGTGAAGAATGGATTCCATCGGCACCGAAACACCAATTGCTTTATCAATATTTTGGTTGGGATATGCCTGTGTTATGCCACATGCCATTGTTGCGTAACCCAGACAAATCAAAATTATCTAAACGTAAAAACCCAACTTCAATCAACTACTACAAAGACATTGGCGTATTACCTGAAGCTTTGCTGAACTATTTAGGTCGCATGGGTTGGTCAATGCCAGATGAAAGTGAAAAATTCACCTTAGCCGAAATGATTGAACACTTTGATATTCAACGTGTTTCACTAGGCGGCCCTATCTTTGATGTGGAAAAACTCAATTGGCTGAATGGTCAATGGATTAAAGCGCTTTCACCTGCTGAGCTGTTAGATACCTTATTGGCTTGGAAAGCAGATCGTGCCAAATTGGAAGAGATTGCTGCCGCGATTCAACCGCGTATTAATTTACTCTCAGAAGCGGTCAATTGGTCTGCACATTACTTCAACCATTTCCCAAGCTTAAGCAAGGAACAGTTTGAAAGTAAAAAACTGTCTGAAGAACAAGTGCGTCAAAGCCTACAATTTGCAATTTGGCGTTTAGAAAGTCTATTTACTTGGAACAACGACACGGTGAGCCAAACCCTAATGGATTTAGCCAACCAAATGGAAATCAAATTGCGTGATTTCATGCCTGCGTTCTTTATTGCAATTGCAGGTTCAACCGCATCTACACCTGTGATGCAAACCATGGTCACCATTGGTCCAGACCTGACCTTTGCGCGTTTGCGTCATGCCTTAGAAGTGGTTGGCGGACCAAGCAAAAAAGAAGTTAAAGTCTGGGAAAAACTGAATGAAAGCATCAAATTGCCGAAAAATGATGCAATTGATCCAGCTTAATTCATTTTTTTGTTGACGTGTGCGCGCAATAGCCCTAATATTGCGCTCACACAGACTGGGGTCATAGCTCAGTTGGTAGAGCGCTACAATGGCATTGTAGAGGTCAGCGGTTCGATCCCGCTTGACTCCACCAAGTTTAAATAAGGCTTTACCTGTGTTGCCTCATCAAGTCCCTATCGTCTAGAGGCCTAGGACATCGCCCTTTCACGGCGGTAACCGGGGTTCGAATCCCCGTAGGGACGCCATATTCAAGATGAATATAAAGCACTTATCTTCATCTTATAAAGAAGCTCAAGCAATGACTTGGGCTTTTTTATTGCCCTGTTTTCTGACAGACTGTTTTTGATTTGCCGTACATTTGGTTAGAATAACGATCAGATTAGAATTTTGGAGTTGTAATGCAATACCGATGCCCTAAATGTCAAAGCCCAAAAATCATGCCTGTTGCGCAGGCAGGTCAAACAACACCGCGTCCTGTGGTGCCAAAAAGCTTGGTGATGCTTATTCCAGCGGTATTTGTCTTATTACTTCTTGTCTTGATCAGTATCGCCATGTGGATTTTTGGTGATGGTGCAGGCACAACCTTACAAAGCATTACTGTGGCGGTATTTGTGCTGTGTGTAATTGCAGGTTTCTTATTTTATCGTGATTTGCCTGATTTCAAAATTTCTATGCAAGCCTTTATGCAGTCACAAAAAAAATGGAAGTGCCGTGAATGTGCACATGAGTGGGAAGTTTAAACCTCACTGGTCTACATCTAGATTAAGAAAAATGTTGCTAGGTTGATCACAAGACCACATCATCGAGCAAATATAAAAAAACCAGCCTTCTCGGCTGGTTTTTTTAATGAGAACTCAAGTTTTTAGACTTAAGCGCCAATTTTACGGTATTTGCTACGTTTGGTTGCCAGATCATCACCATATTTCTTACGGCGATATTCTTCAAACTCAGTATAATTACCTGTAAAGAATTCTGGTTGCTCATCTTCGAATGACAAGATGTGCGTTGCAATACGGTCTAGGAACCAACGGTCGTGCGATACCACCATCACTGTACCTGGGAAGACTAAAATTGCATCTTCCAGTGCACGTAAAGTTTCAATATCCAAGTCGTTTGATGGCTCATCCAGCAAGATCACGTTTGCGCCCTGCTGTAGAATTTTTGCCAGTTGTAAACGGTTACGCTCACCACCCGACAATTCACCAACGCGTTTTTGCTGATCCTGACCTTTAAAGTTAAAGCGACCAATATAAGCACGCGATGCAATTTCATAATCGCCCACTTTCAAAATGTCTAAACCGCCAGAAACTTCTTCCCAAACAGTTTTGTCATCATCTAGAGTGTCACGAATCTGACCGACATAAGCCACTTTTACCGAGTCACCTAAAGTCACGCTGCCCGTATCAGGTTGCTGCTCGCCAGTCATCATACGGAATAAAGTCGTTTTACCCGCACCGTTTGGACCGACAATCCCCACAATCGCTGCAGGCGGCACAGTAAAGGAAAGGTTTTCGTAAAGTAAGCGATCACCAAATGACTTGCTGATGTTTTCCACTTCCACCACTTTGTTCCCTAAACGTGGGCCAGGTGGAATATAAATTTCAGAAGTTTCGTTACGCTGTTGGAATTCACGCGAGTTAAGCTCTTCAAAACGCTCCATACGCGCTTTGTTTTTCTTTTGCTGGCCTTTCGCATTAGAACGTACCCATTCCAATTCTTTTTTCAAGGCTTTAGCAAAAGATTCTTCTTGCTTCTGTTCTTGCTCTAAACGGTTATTTTTCTGCTCTAACCATGAAGAGTAGTTACCTTGATATGGAATACCATGTCCACGGTCAAGTTCTAAAATCCATTCTGCAACGTTATCCAAGAAGTAACGGTCGTGGGTAATTGCCACAATCGTACCCGGGAAGTCTTTTAAGAAACGCTCTAACCAAGATACAGATTCTGCATCCAAGTGGTTCGTCGGCTCGTCTAGAAGCAGCATGTCTGGTTTAGACAATAACAAACGGCATAAAGCCACACGACGACGCTCACCACCCGATAATTTGTTAACATCAGCATCCCAAGCTGGCAAATTTAATGCTGCCGCTGCTTGTTCAAGCTGATTGTTCAGGTTGTGTGCATCCCAAGTTTGGATAATCGCTTCTAACTTCTCTTGCTCTTTTGCAAGTTTGTCGAAATCTGCATCTGGATCTGCATATTCTGCAAAAACTTGGTCTAAACGCTCTAAAGCATCTAAAGCTTCACGCACACCATCTTCCACGTTGCCGCGTACATCTTTGCTCGGGTCTAGTGGTGGTTCTTGCTCAAGATAACCAATTTTGATGCCTGGCTGTGCACGAGCTTCACCAGAGAAATCTTTATCTACGCCCGCCATAATACGGAGCAAAGTCGATTTACCTGCACCGTTTAAACCAAGCACACCAATTTTCGCACCTGGGAAAAATGATAAGGAGATGTCTTTCAAGATTTCGCGCTTAGGCGGAACCATTTTCGACACTCGGTTCATCGTATAAATATATTGGGCCACGTAGGACTCCTCAATAGAAAACCAAATCTGGGGCTCAGATGAGCAGCCCCTGCTCTAATGAGCGAAAAAATAATCGGGTATTATACCTGAATACGGAGAAAAAATAAGACACCACAAACATCTTGCATGCTTTGTTACAACTCTAGCGATCAGCGGATAAGCACAGGACTTTTTGCCTGCTATATCAAATTTACAGCTAAATATTGCAGCATTTTTACACTTTCTTTCATATTTAAAAGTGCTAGACTCAAACCAATTTAACTCACGAAGATGAAGTAAACATGACCTATAAAGACGAAACTTTGGCCATTCATGCAGGCTATAGCCCAGAACCAACCACCAAAGCCGTGGCTGTGCCTATTTACCAAACCACTTCTTATGCCTTTGATAATACGCAACATGGTGCCGATTTATTTGATTTAAAAGTACAAGGCAATATTTACACCCGTATTATGAACCCAACCACTGCAGTATTGGAGCAACGTGTTGCAGCACTTGAAGGCGGGATTGGCGCATTGGCTTTAGCATCGGGTATGGCTGCAATTACCTACGCAATTCAGACCATTACCGAAGCAGGCGATAACATTGCTTCAGTATCAACTTTATACGGCGGTACTTACAACTTATTTGCCCACACCTTGCCTAAACAAGGCATTGAAGTACGTTTCTTCGATTATCAACAGCCTGAAAGCTTACGCGACCTGATTGATGACAAAACCAAACTGGTCTTTGTAGAATCCATTGGTAACCCATTGGGCAATATTATTGACCTTGAAGCGATTGCGAAAATTGCGCACGAATACGGCATTCCAGTGGTGGTGGATAACACTGTAGCCACGCCTGTCTTGCAAAAATCATTTGATTTTGGCGCAGACATCATCATTCACTCACTGACCAAATATATTGGTGGTCACGGTACGTCTATTGGCGGCATTATTGTCGATAGCGGTAAATTCCCTTGGGGCAAATATCCTGAGCGTTTTAAAGCCTTAAATACACCTGACCCAAGTTACCATGGTGTGAACTATGTAGAAGCCTTAGGCGCTGCAGCATTTATTGCACGTGCACGTGTAGTACCACTACGCAATACAGGTGCAGCGATTAGCCCGCATAACGTATTCCTAATTTTACAAGGTTTAGAAACCTTAAGCCTGCGTATGGAACGCCATACTGAAAACGCGCAAAAAGTAGCGGAATATTTACAGGCACATCCAAAAGTGAAATGGGTCAATTACGCAGGTTTGAAAGATCACCCGCAACATGCGTTGGCACAAAAATATGTGAAAGGCAAACCTTCTGCAATTCTGTCTTTTGGTGTGCAAGATGGCCGTGAAGGCGGAACCCGCTTTATTGATGCACTGCAATTATTCACACGCTTGGTCAATATTGGCGATGCCAAGAGTCTGGCTTGCCACCCTGCAACCACCACTCACCGTCAGTTGAGTGCAGATGAACTCAAAGCGGCTGGTGTGAGTGAAGATATGGTGCGTTTATCCATCGGGATTGAACATGCCGATGACTTAATTGCCGATTTAGAGCAAGCTTTAGCAGCCGTATAAAAACTCATCAGTTCAAACTTTGTACTGGCATCCTGCTGATTAATTTCAACAGGATGCTTTTTTATTTTAATTTTTCTTTGTATGTCTTTGCATTAGCTTTATTTCATGGTAAAAATAAAGATATACAGCTCACAAAAATAGAGCAATTACTCTAAATTCATTTTTAAATTCAACCACTTATTCCATAGCTTTTTTTGTGCAATCGGCTATCATAAAGCCAAGTAAAACAGTTCAAATTCAGTCTGAAATTTGAATCGTCAATCTCAATAAAAATGACAACTCAGGAATCTAAATCAGGAATATTAGCGTGAAGCCAAAATTAGAGAAACTTTTTCAACAGCGTGTAAATGGTAAAGTTGCCCTTATTACAGGTGCATCGAGTGGTATTGGTTTAACCGTGGCACATAAGCTAGCCGATGCAGGTGCGCATGTGCTTTTGGTGGCACGTACTCAGGAAACGCTCGAACAAGTCAAAGCTGAAATTGAAGCACGTGGTGGCAAGGCTTCAGTTTTCCCTTGTGATCTAAACGATATGGACTCTATTGATGCTGTATCGCAACAAATTCTTGCCTCTGTCGATCATATTGATATTTTAATTAACAACGCAGGCCGCTCAATCCGTCGTGCAGTACATGAGTCGGTTGATCGTTTCCACGACTTTGAACGTACCATGCAGCTCAACTATTTTGGTGCTGTGCGTTTGGTACTCAATATTTTGCCGCAGATGATGCACCGCAAAGATGGTCACATCATCAATATTAGCTCGATTGGTGTATTAGCCAACGCAACGCGCTTCTCGGCTTATGTGGCATCTAAAGCCGCATTGGATGCGTTTAGTCGCTGTCTATCTGCAGAAGCGCATACACACAAAATTGCGATTACTTCGGTGTATATGCCATTGGTTCGTACCCCAATGATCGCACCAACCAAAATTTATAAGTACGTGCCCACCCTTTCACCTGAGCAAGCGGCAGATTTAATTGCTTATGCGATTGTGAAACGTCCGAAGAAAATTGCGACACATTTGGGTCGTTTGGCTTCAATCACTTATGCGATTGCACCAGACATTAACAACAAACTCATGTCGATTGGTTATAACTTATTCCCAAGCTCTACCGCTTCTGTGGGCGAGCAGCAAAAACTGAACTGGGTACAAAAAGCGTATGCGCGCTTGTTCCCAGGTGAACACTGGTAATTTATACACAATTCAAGTTTTGCTTTAGGCGACCTACGGGTCGCCTATTTTATTTCCGATCATTTCATATTACGTTATTTCAATCTTGCAACATCTACTGCAAGAGATAATGTTAACAAGCTTAATCTTATGTCCATGCAGCTTAAACAAAACATTCAATTGCACCTTATTTTTATGCTATAACACAGCTGTTTTAAGTATTTTGAATGGATTATGCGAGCACTAGCCCTCATTTTACAGTATGGCTGTTTTGCCTTTGCCTTATTTTTAAGTTATCAGGTTGCAACGGCGCTTTATCAGCAAGAATATGAACTTTTAGAGGTTGTTGCCGATGTCGGCACGATTTTAATTTGTATTGATTTGGGCGTATTTTTATTTAGCAGCAAAGCCTCACAAGGTTTAAATCTTCAGGAATATGCTCGCCAACTTGAAGCACCACCGTCAAAACTAGTCGCAGTGACTCGTAAACTTGGACATTTGGGAATTATGCTGATTTTGGTGAGTTGGATTATACCGTTGATTTAAAATCCATCAAAAAATCTGTATATAAAAATGTTCCTGCAAAACAAAAAGCTCCCGAATTTCGGGAGCTTTTTGTTTGCGTAATTAAAACTTACTTCGAACCTTTAATCCCTGCTTGTAACAACAATGCGCCTAAACCACCAATTTTATTTTCTTGCGGTTTAGCAGCTTGTGGTTTTTTCACTTGTGAACGGTCTGACTGAGGACGTGACTGCTGTGGACGTTTCGCCTGTGGCTTACGCTCTGTACGTTGCTCTTGATCACGACGTGGCGCACGCGCCGCTTTTGCAGGTGCAGCCGAACCTTCAGGACGCATCGATAAATTCACGCGGTTACGTTCTACATCAACCTGTAACACACGCACTTGCACGATTTGACCTGGTTTCACCACTTTATGCGGGTCGGCCACAAATTCATTGGCCAACTCAGAAATATGCACCAAACCATCCTGATGTACGCCCACATCCACGAAAGCACCAAAGTTGGTCACGTTGGTTACAACACCTTCAAGCTGCATGCCTTCAGTCAACTGCGCCACTTCAGTAATATCTTCACGGAATTTAGCCGTACGGAATTCAGGACGTGGGTCACGACCTGGTTTTTCCAATTCAGACAAAACATCCTGAATAGTTGGTAAGCCGACTTGCTCATCCACAAATTCTTCAGCATTCACCGAACGGATAATTTCAGTATTACCAATAATATCTTTAACCGTGGTCGCTTTGGCAGCCACAATTTTTTCTACTAAACCATAAGATTCAGGGTGCACTGCAGAAGCATCCAAAGGCTCAGAACCTGCCTGAATACGTAAGAAACCTGCTGCTTGTTCAAAAGTACGTTCGCCTAAACGCGGTACGTTTTTCAAAGCTTGGCGATTGTCAAAACGGCCATGTTCTTTACGGTATTCAACAATTTGCTGTGCAATGGCTTTATTCAAACCTGCGATATAACCCAAAATTGCTGAAGATGCCGTGTTGACATCGACACCGACCGAGTTCACACAGTCTTCTACCACAGCTTCTAAGGTTTTTGCTAAACCTGCCTGATTCACGTCATGTTGATACTGACCCACACCGATTGATTTTGGATCAATTTTTACCAACTCTGCCAATGGGTCTTGCAAACGACGTGCAATCGACACTGCACCACGAATCGACACATCTAGTTCTGGCAACTCTTGCGATGCCAATTCAGAAGCTGAATACACAGATGCACCCGCTTCAGATACAGACACACGTGTTAATTTCAAGTCACTGTGCGCCGCCATCATTTCTGCCACAACCGCTTCAGTTTCACGGCTTGCAGTCCCGTTACCAATCGCGATTAAATCAACATTGTGCTCACGGCATAAACGTGCAAGTTCTTCAATCGCGCCTGCTTTGTCTTCTTTAGGTGCAAATGGATAAACCGTGCTATGTGCAACCACATCGCCAGATTGGTTCACCACAGCCAGTTTGACACCTGTACGGATGCCAGGGTCTACGCCCAGCGTACAACGCGCACCTGCAGGTGCAGAGAGCAATAAATGACGCAAGTTTTCTGCAAAGACATCCATCGCTTCAGCTTCGGCAGCCAAACGCTTTTCAGTCAATAATGAATGTTCGATTTGTGGACGCACTTTGCCCAACCAGAACAATTTTGCCGTTTGCTTTAAAAAGTCCTGACGTGCTTGCGGCTGAATTTGATCTAAATTGTATTCAGTTTCAATACGTGCCAAAGGTGCACTGTCTTCACCATCAACTTTTAAACCCAAGACGTTTTCTTGGCGACCACGCAACATCGCCAATAGGCGATGTGAAGGCACTTTGTTGAGGTTTTCTGAAAAATCGAAGTAATCACGGAATTTTTTGCCCACTTCTTTTTTCTCTTCAGAAGCAACCAAGCTTTTTAATACCGCTGTTTTGGCAAAAATTTCTTTTAATTCTGTGGTTAAGGCAATATTTTGTGCCCATTCATCAATCAGAATGTGTTGTACCGCATCTAGCTGACTGTCTGCATCAGGATAGTCTGCATGACTAAAGCCTGCTAAAGCTTCGCTTGGCTCAACCTGTTCTGCAAAAATTTGCGCTGCAATTGGGCCTAAACCTGCTTCTTTAGCTTTAAACGATTTACTGGTGCGTTTTGGACGGTAAGGCGCGTAAATTTCTTCTAAAGCATTTTTGGTTTCAGCAGCGTTAACCCGTGCCAATAAATCATCAGATAATTTATCTTGTTCTTTGAGTGATTCTATTACTTTTTCGCGACGCTCATATAAATCACGTAAATACGATAAACGTGTATCGAGCTGACGTAGCTGCGTGTCATCTAAACCTTGCGTCACTTCTTTACGGTAACGTGCAATAAATGGAACGCTAGCACCTTCATCAATAAGTTTGATGGCAGCTTCTACTTGATTTGGTCGTACGGCAAGTTCTTTTGCTAACTGCTGAACTAAGTCAGTCATCGTGTGTGATCCTACAAGGATAAGTACTAAAAGCCATGATTATAAAGACCAACACTATAAAATCCACAATTGTTTTATGAATTTTATAAATGGTGGTTTTTTGGCGATTTTTGCCAATTCGGCTAAATTTTATAAATCTAAATAAAATTCAGGCTTATGTTAGACTCAAACGGACAAATATGTCAGTTTTTCGCATGGGAATGCTGTATATATTTGGTATCTATGTCTTGATTTTATCTGCAATATTTGTTGCTTTAGAGCATAGGCAATAGATACCAATGAATCGTATACTCAAAGCCAACTCAACTTTTTGTTTACGATGACAATAAAGAATAAAGGAGCACATCATGAGTTTAGTTGTACCTGCTGAAAAAACAGATGCCGTACACAGCGAAACTGACCGCGTTGAACGCATTCTCGTTGTCGATGATGATGTGCGTTTACGTACCCTGTTACAGCGTTTCTTGGAAGATAAGGGCTTTGTGGTCAAAACTGCCCACGATGCGACACAAATGGATCGTTTGTTACAGCGTGAACTGTTCTCTTTAATCGTGCTTGATTTTATGCTGCCTGTTGAAGATGGTTTAAGTATTTGCCGTCGTTTACGTCAATCTAACATCGACACGCCAATTATTATGCTGACGGCTCGCGGCAGTGACTCTGACCGTATTGCAGGACTTGAAGCAGGTGCAGATGATTATTTACCAAAACCGTTTAATCCAAATGAGCTGTTAGCGCGTATTCGTGCTGTATTGCGTCGTCAAGTGCGCGAGGTACCAGGTGCACCAAGTCAGCAAATGGAAGTGGTTGGTTTTGGCCCATGGTCACTAGATTTATCGACCCGTACTTTGACACGTGAAGGTCAGGTCGTGACCCTAACTACAGGTGAATTTGCAGTACTCAAAGCGTTGGTACAACATCCTCGTGAGCCTTTAACCCGTGACAAGTTAATGAATTTGGCGCGTGGTCGTGAATGGGGTGCGATGGAGCGTTCGATTGATGTTCAGGTTTCACGTTTACGTCGTTTAATTGAAGAAAACCCTGCCCGTGCACGTTATATTCAAACGGTTTGGGGTGTCGGTTATGTATTTGTTCCAGATGGTGCGGAATAAGTTGAAAATGATGTGAGGCTTCAGCCTCACATCTTCATGCAATGATCAACATTTATGCACACCGATCATTGTGCTAGATTTAAAGAACAGACATTCCAATAACAAGTATATTCATCATAAAATTTCACTCACTAAATTCGCTTTACAACCTCTGCCACAGGACAAGATGTGAAACTCGAACCCATCGACCCACAAGAATTTACCGACTATGTGGCGTATTCTGAAAAGAAACGTACCCGCTGGGAGCGTTTTCTGGACAAAATCAAACCACGCTCTGCAGCCATGCGCACCACGGTACTGGTGGTTTTTGTGGTGTTGTTTAGCCTGTTTATGTCGTTGTGGTTCTTTTGGCGCACCTTGTATTTACCTGAAATTCAACAACACGCCCGCTATTTAGCGGTTGAACTGGAAATTTTAAACAATCCAGATTTGCGCATTTTTCACAATGAAGCCGAAGTCGATGTCGATGCGTGGCTTAAAAATCGGGTCGGCATTGAATATGTAACCGATCCACGTGAGTTTCCTAATGTACGGGAAAAAGTCATTGCAGAGTTTTTTACCCAACAAATAGAAAAGAAACTGGCAACTGAATTAAAAATGCAGGATGTCACGGTCTATTTCCAGTTCAAACCAAGCCCGCGTATTTGGATTCAAACCCCAGAAATGAATGGCAACTGGGTACGTGAACCCCTTAAAACCTATGCCAACTACAGCCCTGAATTGGTCTTTGGCTGGCTTTTGGGTATTCCACTGTTAGCTGCAGCAATTATTTTAACTCTAGTACGTCAGCTGAATCGTCCTTTGCGTCGTCTGCAAAATGCCGCCAATAGCTACAGTAAAACAGGCAAAGCACCTTATTTAGAAACCAATCACGGTCCGCAGGAAATTCGTGAGGTCAACCAAGCCTTTAATCACATGATTTATACTTTGGAACAGACTGAACGTGACCGTCGTATCATGTTGGCAGGTATTTCACACGACCTGCGCACGCCACTGACACGGATTCGTTTAAGTGCCGAAATGATGCCCGATGATGATTTTTTAAAAGAAGGCTTAATTTACGATGTAGAAGATATGGATGCGATTTTAAATCAATTCATTTCTTATATGCGTGATGGTTCCGATGAAGAATTACAAGAAACCGATTTAAATGTTTTGCTGCAGGAATTGATTATTCAGTTTAAACCGTTGGATATTCGCTTTAACGCACAAGAATTACCTTTAATTCAGGCGCGCAGTTTGTCGCTGAAACGTCTGATTGGCAACCTGATTAATAACTCGAAACGCTATGGTGCAGAGCCAATTGAGTTGTCTGCAGAAGTGCTGGATGAACACATTCGGATTAGCGTGGCAGACAACGGTACAGGCATTCCAGAAGACCAAATTGCCGATTTAATGCAGCCTTTTGTACGCGGCAATGAAGCACGTACTGTACAAGGCAGTGGCTTAGGTTTGGCAATTGTAAAACGTATTGTCGATATTCATCAGGGCGAGCTCACCATTCAAAACCGTGAACACGGTGGTCTTGAAGCCATCATTACCCTGCCGTTACAACCTGAAATCGTTGAAGAAAAAAATAATGTTGGCACGCTGGAAAAAATCAAACAAAGTTTGAGTGAACACTTCTAAACGGCTGACGCTTTTGATCTCTATCTGGCTTGCTATATACCAATTTCAGACCAACAGCAAATCGGATGGACGATCAAAGTAAAAAATTCAGATGGTGCATATCAAAATTGTATAAAAATATATCAAACAAATTGTAATATTTACCTTTTGATATATAAATAAACGATTAAATTCAATTATTTATGTATTATTTTATATTTTTATACCACCATTTAGGCAAAAAATTAGACCTTAGCCTAACACCTATGCAAAATACCTTTTTTGATCGGTACAATCGGTATCAGTCTAGTATTTTACGAGAGTTCGCCATGTCTTTAGATCGCATCCGTTTAGCCTCCCTCCACGACAAAGTAATCAGCGCAGAACAAGCTGCTGAATTCGTTCAAGATGGTATGACCGTAGGTATGAGTGGCTTTACTCGTGCGGGTGAAGCAAAAGCTGTTCCACTTGCATTGGTGGCACGCGCTAAAACCAATCCTTTAAAAATTGACTTAATTACTGGGGCAAGTCTTGGTAATGATTTAGACAAGCAATTGACTGAAGCAGGTGTTTTGGCTCGTCGTATGCCGTTCCAAGTAGACAACACTTTGCGTAAAGCAATTAACCAAGGTCAAGTTATGTTCATTGACCAACACTTGTCTGAAACTGTTGAGCAAATGCGTAACAACACGCTAAAACGCCCAGACATCGCGATTGTTGAAGCAGTTGCAATTACTGAAGACAGCTTAATTATTCCAACAACTTCTGTAGGTAACTCTGCAAGCTTTGTTGAATATGCAGATAAAGTCATTATCGAAATCAACACCACTGTAAGCACAGAATTTGAAGGCCTACACGACATTTATATTCCTGAAGCACGTCCAACACGTGGTCCAGTGCCATTAACTCACGTTGAACAACGTATTGGAACCAAAGGTATTCAGTTAGACCCTGCAAAAGTTGTGGGTATTGTATTTAACGATACCTTGCTTGACTCTCCATCTAACGTGACCGATCCAGATGACGAAACTCAAGCAATTGCAGATCACTTGATCGCATTCTTTGAAAACGAAGTAGCACAAGGTCGTTTACCGAAAAACTTGGCACCTTTACAAGCAGGTATCGGTTCAATTGCAAATGCAGTATTAACAGGCTTCAAACACTCTAACTTTGAAGACTTGGTGATGTACTCAGAAGTACTCCAAGACTGTACGTTTGAATTGATTGATGCAGGCAAAATGAAGTTCGCTTCTGGCTGTTCAATGACTTTGTCTGAAAAATGTGGCGATCGCGTATTTGGTAATCTTGCACACTACAAAGACAAATTCATTTTACGTCCACAAGAAATTTCTAACTTCCCTGAGTTAGTACGTCGTTTAGGCATCATTGGTATTAACACTGCACTTGAGTTTGATATTTACGGTAACGTGAACTCAACCCACGTATGCGGTACCAAAATGATGAACGGTATTGGTGGTTCAGGTGACTTCGCGCGTAACGCACACTTGGCGATTTTCGTGACTAAATCGATTGCGAAAGGCGGTGACATTTCATCTATCGTTCCAATGGCTGCGCATGTAGACCACAACGAACACGACGTTGACATCTTAGTCACTGAGCAAGGTTTAGCAGATTTACGCGGTCTTGCACCACGTGAACGCGCTCGTGCGATTATCGACAACTGTGTACACCCAATGTACCGCAATGCATTGAATGATTACTTTGAGCGTGCATGTGCAAAAGGTGGTCACACTCCTCACCTACTTCGTGAAGCATTATCTTGGCATGCAAACTTCGAAGAACACGGTCACATGTTGACTCCTGCACAACAAGAATCTGCGCAACCAGCATAATTCGCGTGCAATAAAAAACGCCCTGATTTTTCAGGGCGTTTTTTTATGTCTTAAGTTTTTATGTCTTAGATTGTCACAAGGTCATTTGCGACAACGCACTCCATTTTACTCAAATGCCAAAGCTTTAAATTCATCTATAAAATGCTGCCCTAACTGGCGTAAACCATCCACACTGAGTGTGGTTTCAATCACACCCAAAGACACCACATCACGTTGAATTTGCAGCACAGTTTGACCTTGCGGGTTGATATAAAAACGAGAACCCAAAGTTGCAAATTTGCTTGCTAAGTCTAGGTTTTGTTCAGCTCGAACTTGATTTACCACATCTTGCGCGGTAAAACGGTATTGATCATGCAGCAAATTTAAGCTGTTGGATTGCCCATATTCTGCACTTAATGCACAATCATCCAAGACCTGTAAAGGCTGATCAAGATTGGCAAAAGCAGTCGCAGGGAGACTCAGCGCAAGACTGAATAAAATAGGGAGAGAAAATTTTAACATTGGACACCTCGCACATAGGTAAATTACACCTGTGGAGAAACATCCTTTTTTCACCAACTTATATTTTAAGTTCAAAAATCACTCAATACATTGACTTTTTATACCAAGCGACCTAAACGCAGCAAAACTGGAAACTGAATTTCCAAGCCCTGAGCAGGTTGCTGCTGCAACAATTGTTGTAATTCAAGCAAGGGCGTATCAGTATGTTGCTTTAAATAATGCTGCAGTCCCGACCAAGTGTTTAAATAATTCAGCAATTGTGCTGCCGACCAACGATATTTCAGGCAAAGTTCGGGTGTCACGATTTCTTGAAATGGGAAAGGAATCGTGCGATATAAGTCATCAATATAACGACGTTCAGCATCCCAACAACCTTTTAAGGTCTGAAAATACAAGCGTTGAATTGCGGTATTCACCTCAGGATCTACAGCTTGAATCAGACCGTAGCCCACCGCAGCAAATATTCCACTCGGTTTTAGCACCCGATGCACTTCGGCATAAAAGGCATCAAAATTGAACCAGTGAATCGCTTGTGCAACGGTAATTAAATCCACACTCGCATCTGCCAATCCGCTGTCTTGCGCCAAGCAGATACGATAACTCACATTTGCCCACTGCGGTGCCAAATCCAACTGTGCTTGACTTAAATCTGTGGCTAAAATCTGCTGAAAATGTGGTACCAATAACTGGGTAAACTGCCCCGAACCGGCACCACAATCCCAGGCAAAAGTTCGTTCAGGTACATGCTTTAAAATTTCCTGGACAATTTCTGCAGAATAAGCCGGACGGGCCTGTTTATAGCGCAAGCTGTCATCAGAAAACAGATCTTTCATTTAACGATGCTCATAATATTTATAAATTTAATCAATGACCTGATCAATTCTAAAACTGGTCTGGGCAATGAGCACCCGCTGATCATTCAATTGATAATATTTAACATCGTATGGAGCCAATTTCCAGCTCTGGGCAGGATTAAAACTGACCCGGTGGTTCCCGACTGGCTGAGCATATAACGGAGTAATGATCTCTGAAGAACATGACTAGCTCACAGGCTGAAAACAGCCCCAATTTTCAACTGCGCAGGCATTTGCCACTTTCTCGCGGCGGCAAATATAGGCTTCGCTGGCAAAGCTAAGGATTTTTTCAAAAGAAAAATGATTACTTTTTCGGTGTCGGTAGCTCAGGTACAGAAAAATTATTTATAGAAGGTTCAATCGTACCAATGCTGACATTTTTCAGGTCGAGCTGTATATGCATATCACGATCGATGGGCTGCATACTGTTGCTATTGCTACGATCAATATGCTGCATACTGTTGCTACGGTTTATACCAAAGGGTTGCAACATAATATACAAGCCTTGTGTAGGATCACTCGACTGTAAACCCTGAGCAATACTCAATACATACTGTTGTAGAAAGGGCGATAACGAATTTAGGTCGGGTTGTGCTTGTAAGGGCTGAATTTCCAGATTGGCAACCACATAGCTGTCGATCATAAAGTTTTGTGCTTCACGTGAATTACGAATAACTTGATGCTGTAAAGCACGGAGATTTTTTTCATCATTCTGATACGGCACAATCCCGGTTTCTGTACGTAACTCTGGCTCGGCCAGTACGTGCAGGGTGGGTAAGGTCACCGCGTCATCCGCGTGGACCATCATGCTCCATGGACAGCCCAATATCAGCAGCAAAGGATATATTTTTATAAATTTCATAAACTTGTCTCGCAACGTAATTTCAGGACAATGCAGTTTTACACCATGCAAGAAAAAAATTTTTCACTGCAACCGTATACGTTTTATAGCCTACCTGAAAATCAATTTTGGCTCACCTTGACTCGGATAAACGGTCTTTTTCACTTTCTTAAATCTATTATGGGTATGCAATTTTTCTTGGAATTTTAATGCGCTTTGCATGTAATTATAATTCTCTATGACCAACCTAGAGGCGAAAAAAAAACCTCAAACAGTGTTTGAGGCTTTTTGAATATGGTGGCGAGACCCAGGATCGAACTGGGGACACACGGATTTTCAATCCGTTGCTCTACCGACTGAGCTATCACGCCAATGCCGTGTATTAAGCCGTATCTCGGCTGAATAGTCAATAAAAATCATCACTTTTTTATTTGATCGCATAAATTTTATGCAAAAAAAATCCCTGATGGGATCAGGGATTGAAAACGTTTAACCGTTTTGAATATGGTGGCGAGACCCAGGATCGAACTGGGGACACACGGATTTTCAATCCGTTGCTCTACCGACTGAGCTATCACGCCAATGACGCGTATTAAACAGTTTCAGCTGTAAATCGTCAATAGTCTTTTTCGCTTTTCAGTGCAAATGTTTACTTTTACAGCAACCTCATTCTATTTCTGCTGAAATATCACCCAAAAATTTAAAAATGAGTTCTTTTCCAATTAAATTTTGACAAACTTCCGATACGCGAATGTGGGGCACGGATGCCCCACGTTACCCATCACGACAAGGATGTCGTGTATGGGTAACAAAAGACTTTTGCCTACTTTGGGTCTTGCCAAAGTAGGAAGATGCCTACGCAAAGCTATTTAAACCTTAGCTAAAAATTGTGGCTGTGCAAGCACAAAAAACAATATAGGATTTAGTTGACATCCTCCCCGACCTAAAGGACGGAGATTCCTACTGCTAGACGCTCATGTCCGAGCGCAAGAATATTCAGTGCGGAATTTACATCCCGATCATGGAGCGTACCACACTCCACACACTGCCATTCTCTTATTCCAAGTCCTGCTCTACCTTCCGGACTACTGGAGCGTGAGCCACAGCACGAACAAGTTTGGGTGGTATAGGCTTCATTGACTTCTTCATAACATACCCCTGCGTTCTCGCATTTATACTTGAGCATGGTTCTTAGTGTTGTCCAACTGGCATCTAGCAC
>NZ_VPAL01000049.1:0-1979 GCF_013419245.1 Acinetobacter sp. YH12095 | reverse complement strand
TTTACTGTAGGTATTGAAGGTAATAATTGCAAAATAAGGCATCGAATTAGGCGCGGTTTTAGAAGGAGTTGTAATTTTTCAAAAAAGATTGAAAACCATTTTAAAGCTTTCGACTTAACCTTTTTTTTACATCAATAATGGCTTCATTTAATGTCAGCATACTTTTTGAAACACCACCGTTTTCCGTTGGTCATGATTGCCAATGCCGACTAAATTATCAGCTTTTAATTTCGTCATTCTAGCCACTGCAAAACTCATTGTATGCACCTCATTTCGGAGTTATCTTCCAAGTAAAGTATAACACACTATACTTTACATTCGTAAAGGTGTGCTCTCCGAGGGTCAAAGCAAGAACCTGGCTTGTGCCAGATTCCCAAAGTCAAAAGCAAAAAAATAACCGCTGCTGCCGTTTCTTTTTCCTAGTAACAGAAATGAGATTTTCACCTTTGCGCTTTTCCGCAACGGTTGCAAATTCATTCCCAAGATCAAGTAAAAAAACCATGGGCTTTGCCCAAACCCACGAGGGAAAAATTTCCCCTCGACCCCCTCCAAAAAACTCCCCCAACCCCCTCACTTTTTGAGGGGGCTCCCTCGCCGGTTGGCAGGACAAAACAAAGTTTTGTCAATGCCGAGAGGGTGGAAAATCAGTGGCTCGTATCAACTCCTTAAATTCCTTCCGCTTTGCTCCAGTCAGACATTTACCGTTGACACTTCCCGTTTATCTTTCCTTCTGGCCAAATAAAAAAAGAGTAGCCGTAGCCACTCTTAATTTTACTTATTCAACAATCGCGCCCGATTGCGGCATACTTAAAAATAATCTCAATATTTTTTTGATCTTCTATTCCTCGATTATTCCATATCCTTCTGGTGCAGGAATCCCATGTTCTGCAGAACGACTGACTGATTCCCACTCTTTCCATGTAGATATACGTTTTTCTGCATTTTCAACAGCTAAATCATAAACAAGGCTTCCTAGAATCAATCGGAGAGGCGGATTCTCACTATTAACCAGTTTCATTATAGCTTCGGCAGCCAACTTAGGGTCACTATCAACTGATTCGGTTGAGTTTTGTTGAGCCAACTTCTCACGTAATGAATCATACTCTTTGTTCTGTGTGGTAAAACTCATTTTTAAGTATAGATTCGTCCAATAGCCTCCGGGTTCAACGATAGATACCTTTACACCAAAATGTGCAGCTTCTTGTGCTAATGCCTCGCTAAATCCTTCTAAAGCAAATTTGCTAGCACTATAGATTCCCGACATTGGACCAGTAATCAGTCCACCAATACTAGATATCTGTATAATATGACCTGATCCTTGTGTCCGTAAGTACGGCATAGCTGCTTGACAAATCCAAATTGCACCATAGAAATTAGTCTCCATTTGACTTCTAACTTCATCTTCACTAAATTCTTCAATCATTCCCAATACCATATTTCCTGCATTGTTAATGACAATATCGATCCTTCCAAAATGTTTAATGGCAGTTTCCACTGTAGTAAAAACAGCACTTCTATCAGTAACATCAAGACTTAACGGAAGTAACATTCCTTCAAACTGGTATTTTAACTCATTAAGTTTTTCAATATTTCTAGCAACACCAACAACCTTATCTCCTGACTCTAGTACTTTTTTAGTGAACTCGTATCCTAGTCCACTGCTCGCTCCTGTAATAAACCATACTCGTGTATTTTCTACGTTACTAAATGTCATAAATAATTTCCTCCATTAATCATGTAATATTTAGGTAGCAATTACCCGATATAAAAAAGGGTGAGTACCAAATATTTTATCCAAAAAAGGCTCAGCAAAAAGGGAAAACAAAAAAACGCAAAACGTAATAGAAAAAGGGGTGGTGTTTCAAAAAGTATGCTGAAACAAAGCAGGTTGAATTTTGATAAAATAGAGAAATGCGAATAACTCTAGAAATCAAATGTCCAACCTGCCTCAGTGACAGTATAAAGAAAAATGGCATCAA
>NZ_VPAL01000048.1:0-2176 GCF_013419245.1 Acinetobacter sp. YH12095 | reverse complement strand
AACTCGATGGCACTGTCAGATGATGTTGGTTGAGCCATTCATATAGTTGTTGCATCACTGGTTGACTATGCTGTTGTCGGTATTCGCGGCGGTCTTCCGCTGTACCATCGGTCTTTTTCCTGAGTTCGGCTTCTATCGCATACAGTTTCTGAATCAGCACTAATGCCTGTTCAGCAACCTGACTTTTCCCAGTTACATGCAGTTCATGGAATTTACGACGTGCATGGGCCATGCAGCCCACCTCAATCACCTGACCTGATTTAAAACGTGCTTTATAACCACTGTAATCATCACAGACTAGATAGCCCTGCCAGCCTTTCAAGAACTCTTCAGCATGCTGGCCTGAACGACTATCCTGAAAGTCATAGATCACCGCCTGAACTGGATTGTACTGTGTGGTGGCATAGGCCCAGACATAACCTTTCTTCGGTTTTTTATCATTCTCACCCATCCGCATGATGGTGACCGGTGTTTCATCTGCATGCAGCACCTGCTGTTGTAGTACCACCTCTTTTAAGGCATTGGCCAGAGGCTCCAGTTCTACACCGCAGCGACCTATCCAGTCAGATAACGTTGATCTAGAAAGCTCGATTCCCGCCCGCTGATAGATCAGACGTTGACGGTACAGCGGCAAATGATCGGCATACTTCGATACCAGCACATGGCTGAGCAATTCAGGTGAAGCAATGCCTTTATCAATCACATAGGCGGGCATCGCTTGCTGAGTCAGGGTGTCACACTGATCACAGACCCATTTACCACGCACATGCTGTTCCTTATAGAACTGTGCCGGTCTGAAATGCAGTTTTTCACTGATATCTTCGCCGATACGACGGAGTTGGCAGCCACAAGCACATTGGGTTGATGCAGGTTCATGCTCAATACGGATGGTGTGTAGATGATCTGGCAGTGGTCGACGTTTAGGTTTATTGGTTTTGGCTTTCTGTGTCGCTGCATTGGTTTTATCTGCATTTAGCCGTTCCAGTTCTAGATCAACCGCGGCAATATCTTCTTCAACCGCTTCATCCCATAGATGGATTTGTTTTGCAGTGAGATGTTCGTTTTTACTGCCGAATTTGTGCTGTTTAAATAGTGCGAGTTCATGCTCGTATTTTTGATTGAGAATAGAAAGATGTTGAACTTTAGAATCTAATTGCTGATTGGTGACTTCAAGATGTTGAACTCTGGCATCTAATTGCTGGTTTGATTGTGCTAGAGACTGATGCTGCATCGCCAACTGTCTGGTGAATTCCAGCAGTTGTTCATGGGTCAGTTGGCTTAAGTCAGGCAGCGTATTCATGACCGCAGTATGCCTGAGGTCATGAAGAGAATGAAATAGAACGTTTGGAGGATGGCAGAATGGTCGAGCTTGGTTTAGAGCATATTCACCACTTGCTGCAATCCAATTCTCTGCCAAGGCAAACCTTGGATTAATGCCTGTAACTGTTCCGGGCTGAGGGCCACGGTTTCACCTTGGTGAACTTGAGCCCAGTGAAATTTACCCTGTTCCAAACGCCGGGCACACAGCCAGATGCCCAGTCCATCATGTACCAACACTTTCATACGATGACCACGTTTATTACAGAACAGGTAGGCGCAATGCGGTTTGATTGAGCCAAAGGCTCTCACCACCTGAGCCATGGTCGTATCCATACCTGCACGCATGTCCATGGGCTGAGTAGACAACCAGATTTCATCAATGCGGATCATGTTGCAAGTGCCTTGAGTAATTCTGCCAAGACAGGTATTTCTGATGTCTGCCATTTTAGCTGAATATCATTATTCGTATGAGGCACGGTGATACACAACGTGATCCTCTCATCAATAGGTTGGCTGATTTCAGCAGTGTAAGGCAAAGCAATAAATGCTGGATTCACATGAGTAGGATCCTGCACGGCACCCTCATGATGGCTGAAGATCCTGATCCAACGACTGACAAGGTTGGCATTAATACTATGTTGCAGTGCGACCGAAGCGATCGAGGTATTAGGATTTTTACAGGCATTGACAATACTGAGTTTGAATTCTTTGCTGTATGTTCTGCGTTTTTTAGCAACAGGAGGTGTTGCTGAATATATATCCATGTTCATGGATTAAGTCCCCACTTGTTTTTAGGTGGGAACTAAATTAAGGCTTATAGGATCGCTTGGTAAGGCTGTGTTAGCCGGATGCTTAC
>NZ_VPAL01000047.1:0-2179 GCF_013419245.1 Acinetobacter sp. YH12095 | reverse complement strand
GCAAAGTCATTATGAATCTCTCGAAGTAGATGAGTTCTGGAATTTTGTTGGAAATAAAAAGAATAAACAATGGCTTATTTTTGTTCAAAAGTCATATTTTACCTCGGAGAAACCGGACATTTTTATTTTGGAGTTACATCTCTGTTTCGTATAACAGCCATTATGTTAAATGGACAATTAATAATTGAATATTTCACCTTTTTTTTAATTAGTAGCTAAAATTACTTTATAATTTAAACTTATAAGGTATTTAAAGTGAAAAGTCCTCTTTCTAAAATATTTCTACTAAATATTCTCATAATGGCTGGTAGTGTTGCGTATGCCATTGAAGTTAAGCCATTCAAATTTATAAAAAATAATGAAGGTTATCCAGAAAATATTGGTTTATATAAAATAACAAATAAATACAGTGAGTTATATGTAAAACAGTATCCATTTTCTATTGAGAACAATAATAGAAATGCTGGTTTTATTAGTGAGATCGACCCACAATGTGAAATCTTAGAAAAGATATATAAGCAACAGCAGAATACTTATGTTGTAACAAGTACATGTGGCGCATGGTTTGGTATGAGTAGCCCAGAAAGCCATTATTTTATATATGAGTTTAACGATCTAGCAAAATTAATTAAATCTGAAACTATTGAATTCAAAGAGTCATTAGATATTACTATTTCAGAGCTTAATTCAGGTATAAAAATAACATCAAGCCAAAGTCCTAAAACTGGGAAAAAATATGATTATGAATACAAAAATGGGAGCTTATATGACTTCTCAACATCTATGAATAGAAATTTAGTTTCAAAAGAAAATGATAGAATCTGTAAGGGATTCTATGATCAAGTTTATACTCAATTTAAGTATTCTTATGTACCTGGTATGACTAATCTTTTTGAAATTTTACCTAGACATGCTTATTCATGGGTTCCAAACAAAATAAAATCTAGTGAAGAATTATCAGATAAATTAGCCAATGATTTAAAAGGGAAAGATCTAACACAACGTAGAAATGTTCCTTATTCAAGATTTAAACAAGACTATTGTTCTTAACTAAACTTAAGTATTCCTAAAATTAATATAATAGGTGCTATGCAAAGTCAAAATGTTAGAACCCATTCAAAATGGGAGCTATAAGCTCCCATTTTTAGTCTTTAATACGCTTTTTAGCTTCGTCATAAACTATGCTATCAGCTCGTTTCCCGACTGTGATGAGCAAGATAACTACCTGATCATCTTTAAATTGATAGACAAGTCTGACACCAGCTTTTAATAATTTAATTTTATAGCAACCTGCAAGATTGCCTCTCAGCATATTCTTTGGAATATGTGGCTGCTCTATGACTTTGGCTAGTTACTTCTTAAATTGATCTCGTATAGCAACAGGGAGTTTTTCCCATTTGTGTGTCCTTACCCATTTAACCCATTTAAAATTATTAAATTAAAAAATAAATTGAACAACAGAAATAATATAAGTATATTTCTGGAAATTAGCTTTAAAGAGACTAAGTAGGTGAAAAGACTATTAAAAATTACATTAATCAGCGTAATGGTTCTTAATGCTCAAAATATATTTGCAAAAATAATTATAGATAATGCAAATTATCAATCTAAAATTATAAAATTAAATAGTACAAAGAATCCCAAAATAACAAGAGCTTGGGTAGAAACCGAGTTTAAAGAGGAGAAGAATAGGTCAACAGTTCTATATGAGATAGATTGCGAACAAGAAAAATTCCGAAGACTAGGAGGAGTTATGTACAAAGAAGTAACAGGTGATCCAATAGCTATGGAACCTACAAAAGAAGAATATATAATTCCAAATACAAATCTAGATACGCTTAAAAGGGAGGTATGTACAGGAAAATATTAGAAAAACTTGAGAGATTTGGGGGATCAGAGAATTATTGTAGTTATCCTGATCTAAATGACAATTCAAGAGTAAAGATAGAAAAAATTTGTTATTTAATTTAGGGCGGCACTGTCACACGAGGGTGTAAATAATTCTGTGTAAATACAGTTTTATTTACAGTCTCTAAAGCTCCCTTTTTATAGGGCACTGTTGCAAATAGGCTGACATGATAAGCTAAATATCTTATTTATTTCGAGATACAGCAGATGAATCCCTTCCACGGTCGGCACTTTCAAGGTGAAATCATTCTTTGGGCTGTTCGTTGGTATT
>NZ_VPAL01000046.1:0-2477 GCF_013419245.1 Acinetobacter sp. YH12095 | reverse complement strand
GGACAAGCATCGTCATTTTATTATGGTCAGCCTCAGGGTGAAGTGTGTCTAATCAACAGGGTTTTCGGTCTCTAAGCACTTTTTAAAGGGAACATCATCGACTCAAATCTCTATTTGCAACAGTGCCCAAAAAAGATTGAAAACCATTTTAAAGCTTTCGACTTAACCTTTTTTTACATCAATAATGGCTTCATTTAATGTCAGCATACTTTTTGAAACACCACCTGATTTTCTTGTACACTGTCAGACAAGACAGACTCCAGTAAAGTTTTATCTGGCTGCAAATTTTCAAACTCTTGGTACAGATAACCAATTTTTAATTTCGGTACAGCATAGATCCCTTCATACTTATTTCTGATTAAAGAAAAAAGAGTAGATTTACCACTTCCATTATCCCCCAATACAGCAACTTTTTGTTTGTTTCGGATTTCAAAAGAGGCATGATTAAAAATCAAATGATTATCATATCCAAAAGTTACTTCTTCACCACGAATTAATATTTTATTTTTCGGGGGATTTGTTAGCTCAAAATTAATTCGAATATTTGCCTGTTCTTCGACTTGTTCTTTTACATCTAACTGCTCTATTCGTGATTGCACGGCTTTTGCTTGCTTTGCTATTGCTTTTTGTCGCCCTCCAAAAGACTTGTAAGTAGATATGAAACTTCTAGCTCTAATTTCAGAATTACTCATATTCCTTGGCTTATCTGTTATCGCTTCAGCTTGCCTTTTTTTCTGCAAATAAGCTTCCTCTAGTTGCTTTTTCTTTGCTTGATAATTTTCATATTCTCTTTTCTCAGTGTGAATTTGATGTTCCTTCTGCTGTTTATATGCAGTATAATTCCCGTCAAAACAGTTAATGGTATTGTTGTCAATCTCAATAATTCGATTACACAATTCATCTAATAAATTTGTATCGTGGCTAATAATCATCATTGTGTTATATTTTCCTAAATTTCGCTTTAGCAATTGAATCCCTTTAGTATCTAAATTCGCTGTTGGTTCATCTAGTAAAAGTATTGAACTACTCTTAGAAAAAGTCTCAGCTAAACGTAAACGAGTTTTTTCCCCACCACTGAACCAACCTTCAGATATTGTTGAGCTGGAGCGAAATTCTTTCAATTGCCAAGAATCTACTGATTCGTGGTATTGACCGAATTGTTTATAATAAGAGATATCTCCCTTAACCTCAACATTTCCCTTGTCAGGAGCTATATCATTGTTAATGATCTCCAACAACGTCGTTTTTCCACTTCCGTTTAACCCGACTACACCAATAATATCGTTCTTAAAAACAGTTAATTTATCAAAAGTAAAAAGAAGCTTGCCTCCAAAATATTTTTCTATTCCTCTCATTTTTATCAATTCCATACAATCGCCTCCCTTTCTAGCGATTAAGTTAATAAACATATTAAATCATTAATTAGTTTTTGTAGTTT
Organism: Acinetobacter sp. YH12095; assembly: GCF_013419245.1. Classification (NCBI taxonomy): domain Bacteria; kingdom Pseudomonadati; phylum Pseudomonadota; class Gammaproteobacteria; order Moraxellales; family Moraxellaceae; genus Acinetobacter; species Acinetobacter sp. YH12095. The sequence goes on along the minus strand of NZ_VPAL01000046.1, from coordinate 1,039 downwards.
AGAGAGTTTATTTCTTAGGGTTTCTATTCCTCAATTATTCCGTATCCTTCTGGTGCAGGAATCCCATGTTCCGAAGAACGACTGACTGATTCCCACTCTTTCCATGTAAATATACGTTTTTCTGCATTTTCAACAGCTAAATCATATACAAGGCTTCCCAGAACTAATCGGAGAGGCGGATTCTCACTATTAACCAGTTTCATTATAGCTTCGGCGGCTAACTTAGGATCACTATCCACCGATTCGTTTGAATATTGTTGGGCCAACTTTTCACGTAATGAATCATACTCTTTTTTCTGTGTAGTAAAACTCATTTTTAAGTATAGATTCGTCCAGTAACCTCCAGGTTCTACGATAGATACTTTTATACCAAAATGTGCAGCTTCTTGTGCTAAAGCCTCGCTAAATCCTTCTAAAGCAAATTTACTAGCGCTATAGATTCCCGACATTGGACCACTAATCAGTCCACCAATACTAGATATCTGGATAATATGACCTGATTCTTGTGCCCGCAAGTACGGCATAACAGCTTGACTTACCCATACTGTACCGAAGAAATTAGTTTCCATTTGGCTTCTAACTTCATCTTCACTAAATTCTTCAATCATTCCCATTACCATATTCCCTGCATTGTTAATGACAATATCGAGTCTTCCAAAATGTTTAATGGCAGTTTCCACTGTAGTCGAAACAGCACTTCTATCAGTAACATCAAGACTTAAAGGAAGTAACATTCCTTCAAACTGGCATTTTAACTCATTCAGTTTTTCAATATTTCTAGCAACACCAACAACCTTCTCTCCTGACTCCAATGCTTTTTTTGTGAATTCGTATCCTAGTCCACTGCTTGCACCTGTAATAAACCACACACGTGTATTTTCATTGTTATTAAATGTCATAAATAATCTCCTCGGTAGTGTTTCAAAAAGTATGCTGAAGAAAAAGCCGATTGGATTTTGATAAAATAGAGAAATGCAAATAACTCTAGCAATCAAATGTCCAACCTGCCTCAGTGATAGTATAAAGAAAAATGGTATCA
>NZ_VPAL01000045.1:0-2510 GCF_013419245.1 Acinetobacter sp. YH12095 | reverse complement strand
TGTAACTTTAGGGTATACTTTAAAGTTACACAAAACATCTATATGAAGACTAAAGTCCAAATTAGTGTTTATGTTGGTTCAATGTATTACATTTCGTATTTTCTATTTGTAACGTAATTTCAGTAATATTATGATTATGTTTTAGAACTTCTAAGGCCTTTTGATAGAGTTGATCTGTATTGCTATTCGGAGCAACCAAATGAGCAGTTAAATGAATATTTCTTGAGGATATAGCCCAGACTTTCAACTGATGAATCCCTTCAACGCCCTCTAGCTTCAATAAATCATTTCTTAACGACTCAATATCAATCTCATCAGGAACTCCTTCAAGCAGAATATGAATACTTTGTTTTAATAAAATCCAAGTTCGAGGTAAGACCCAGAAGCCAATTAACACAGCGATTACGGTATCAACCCACATCCACTGGGTAAAATAAATAACTATTCCTCCGATAATCACGCCTATCGATCCTAGAGCATCACTAAGAACTTCTAAATATGCACCTTTTATATTTAGACTTCCTTCAGCACTAGCAGAAAGGATTTTCATTGAAATCAAATTTATGACCAAACCAATGACCGCGACAATCATCATTCCAACACTTTGAATTTCAGCAGGATTCGTAAAACGTTGATAAGCTTCATATACAATATATATTGCTACCACAAAAAGCATCACCGCATTAAACAGAGCCGCTAAAATTTCAAATCGCTGATAGCCAAAAGTTCTTTTATCATCTGCGGCTTTTTTACCAATTTTGATAGCGGCAAGAGCAATAGCTAAAGCGGCTACATCAGTAAACATATGAGCTGCATCAGATAACAAAGCCAAACTTTGGGTAATAAAAGCAGCGACAACTTCTACTATTAAAAAAGTAGTCGTTAAACCTAAGGCAACCATTAACTTCTTACTATTTTCTTCAGTAACAACCGCATGGCTATGATCATGATGTTCTGACATAAAATATTTTCCTTATTCTATTTATGATGAGCAGAGATATTGGATAACAGCCAATATCTCTGCTGTAAATCGACTAATCTATTGGATTAAGAAACTTTCTTTTCATTTATCCAACGATAAAGCACGGGTAACAGCACCAAAGTTAGTAATGTTGAAGAGATAATCCCGCCAATCACTACGGTTGCCAGTGGCCGTTGAACCTCAGCCCCTGTTCCGGTTGCCAGCGCCATTGGTACAAAACCCAGTGAAGCCACACAAGCTGTCATCAACACTGGTCTTAAGCGCAAAATAGCCCCTTGCCACACGGCTTTATGCACTGGATATTTGTCCCTTAATTCCTTAATAAAGGTCAGCATTACCAGTCCATTGAGGACTGCAACACCAGATAAGGCAATAAAGCCAATTCCAGCTGACATCGATAATGGAATATCCCTTAGCCAAAGGAACAGCACACCACCGGTCAAGGCAAAGGGTACCCCGGTAAAGACCAATAGACTTTCTTTGACATTGTGAAAGACCGCCATCAGTAAAATAAAGATAGTGATTAAAGCCAGTGGAATCACGATTTGCATCCGTGCTTTGGCTGAAGCCAAATTTTCAAACTGACCGCCATATTCTATCCAATAACCACTTGGCAAAGTGTATGCTTTGAGCTGTGTCTGTACATCAGAAACAAAAGACCCTAAATCACGCCCTTCAACATTCGTTGTAACCACAACTCGGCGTTTACCATTTTCTCGACTGACTTGGTTGATTCCTTCAATGGTCGAGACTTGCGCGACATCCGACAATAAAATACTGCCACCATTTGGAAGCTGAATAGGTAACTGGGAAACAGATGCGACACTACGGTCTTGCTCTCCAAGACGGATAACAAAATCAAAACGACGATCGCCTTCTAAAATCTCTCCCACGCTTTGTCCACCAATACTTGCAGCCACCACATCCTGAATAGATTTCACACTCAAGCCATACTGGGCAGCTAAAGCTTTATCAATCTCTACATTGAGTAAAGGCAGACCCGAAGTTTGTTCAACTTTCACCGCACTGCTACCTGCGACTTGCTGAATGATTTTCGCGATTTTTGCAGCCTCAGTATTCAAAACCTGCATGTCATCACCAAAAACCTTCACCCCCACATCACTGCGTATACCTGAAATCAGTTCATTAAAACGTAGCTCAATAGGCTGAGAAAACTCACTGTTATTGCCGGGAATTGTCGCAAGATAAGCTTCCATTCGGGTTCGAAGTGCATCTAGGCTTTCTTTTGAATCTGGCCATTCCTCACGTGGTTTCAGCATGATATAACCATCGGAAATATTCGGTGGCATCACATCTGTCGCCACTTCAGCAGTCCCGGTACGGGCAAATATAGCTTTAATTTCGGGAAAGTTTTTCAGTAAAAGCTTTTCGGTATTTTCCTGAATACGTAAAGACTCTTCCAAGCCTGTGCTTGGAGAACGTAATTGCTGTACCGCAAAATCACCTTCACTCAGCTGGGGTGCAAACTCACTGCCAATCTTCGTGCTGAGCAGACCCGTAATGACCA
>NZ_VPAL01000044.1:0-2903 GCF_013419245.1 Acinetobacter sp. YH12095 | reverse complement strand
CAAGAACTGGCTGTTTGCAGGTTCGCTGCGCAGTGGTCAGCGAGCGGCAAACATCATGACGTTAATCCAGTCAGCAAAGCTGAATGGCTTGGATCCGTATGCCTATTTAAGTGATGTGCTGAAAAGGCTGCCGACACATAAAGTGACCCAGATTGAAGAGTTACTGCCACACTGCTGGAAACCTAAATCGAATTAAAATTGGTATGGGATTCAGCGGACGCTTACGTTCGAATGAAGAAACTATTACTATCACTTTGCTTGATAATGATTACACCTGTTGTATTGGCAGATGCTCAGCAAGAAGCAATGGAAGCAACATTTGCAGCAGCGACAGATTCATCTATAGATACTGTATTTGAAATTTACCAGACCTATTATGATCCTGTAGATGATGAAACCTACTCAATTGTTGGATATGATAGCTTGGAAGATATAGTATTTAAAGATAATTTAGTTGTTTACAAAGTTACACTGCTATACGGTGATCCAGACATTCCTCGTATCTATAAAGGCTGTGATGTTTATATTACTGCTAAAAATGGCAAGACAACATACAGCAAAATCAATCCAAAAGAATGTATGTAAAAGGAACTAATAAATAAAATTTATCATATATTAACAAACATATAAAAATATAATTATTGCACTTACTTAGAAAGTAAGCATCCGGTGAACTCATCTTACCAAGCTATCCTATAAGCCTTAATTTGGTTCTCACTTAAAAACAAGTGGGGACTTAATCCATGAGCATGGATCTATATTCAATCCACGTAATACACAGGCTGACGATAGCTCTGGGTTGTACTCTTAGCTCACAATGTTAGTTGTAACGGTAGATATAAAAGTAGACCATTCGAGAAGCAGCATGGCAATAGCTCAATCAAACTGCCAAAGCCCGAATGCTGTTAGGGGGTCATTTTTACACTGCCGATAACATAAAAATGAATGTGCCAAATTCATCCGAGTTATCCAAATTCACATACAAACGCCTATATGGCTTATAGATTTATTATTTTTTAGGGGGATTACCATCTCATATTTAGAATAATAGGAGCAGTCCAAAGTCAGGAAGACTAAGAAAGGAGGCCTAAGCCTCCCTTATGAATCATTTTAAACAGATGCGATAAGAAGGGGTGTTATAACACCCCTTCTCTTCTTTGATTTTACCTAGCTCCACAAAATCATCACTTGGTTTAATCAAACGAAGAGTTTTTTTAAAATTGTCATCCACATTTATTTCAAAAGACTGAACATCTTTTAAAATCTTTTTATCATTTAATCCATGAAGAGATATTGAACCATAATCATCATTTTGATACGAAACACATTTAACGACATCTGTCTTACCTAATTTCTTATTGGTAATAGTACAGGTTTCCGCAAACGTTAACGTTGACACACTAAATAAAATAGCAACAGTTAAAAAATTTCTCATAATTTTCACCATGCACATACTTTAAAGCTGTTACCTTCACCGACCCAACAAGCTTTTTGCGTTGTAGAACGTACTGCTTGCCCCCAAGTTTCAGCTCCACCTCGGAACTTAGGTCCCTGTACAACAGCGACATTTTTTTCCTCCATCCAAACCATTAATCCTTCAAGACCAATACTTTTTGATAAGCTAGTACCAGATAAATAAAAAGAACCATTACCTTGTGGAGTGAATGTACATTTGCCTTTGTAAATAGTTTTACCATTTTCATCAATTTGACATTTTGCTGTTTTTCCAGCTGCTGATGCGATTGGGGATATTAATAAAAAGCCACAAAAAAAAGCTGAAGTTAGTAATAATGGTTTTTTAGAAAAAAAATTCAAGGTTTTCCCCTTTATGCATTTAAATTAAAAATCTTTTTGTGGTTAGTAGATTAATAGTTTATAAGTTAAAATTCTATTAAATTTTATACAAATTAGTTTATAACAACAAAAATTCTTTCCTAAAAAGAATAGAATATAAGAATAAAAAATGAACCGTACCGGGTTTGTCGGAGACCAAGCTTTCTGAGAGAATGTCCCGATGAAAAAAGTAAAATATACCCCTGAAATCAGAGAAAGAGCGGTTCAATTATTGATTGAATCCGAAAAAGATTATCCATCGAATTGGGCTGCGATCACAGCAATTGCGCCTAAGATTGGTTGTACTCCTGAAACACTTCGTGTTTGGTATCAAAAATATTTAGATAAACAAAATCCAGTTAAAGTACAGCAGCTTTCAGACCAAGAACGTATCAAACAACTCGAACGCGAAAATAAAGAACTGCAACGCGCCAATGAGATTCTACGTAAAGCAGCCGCTTTTTTCGCCCAGGCGGAGCTCGACCGCCCACACAAATAATGGTGGATTTTATCCATCGCAAACTCAAATCATAAGTGCGACACATTTGTAGTTAGTTGAAAAAAGTTAGGTGTATCCGTAGAATCATTAGACTTTTTCAACTCGCAATTGGAAAGCACACAATAAAGAAGGCTCTAGACTAGCAGAGTTATACTAAACTTTCTCAAGATTAAAGATACGAAATTTATGCTGCTTTGAAAAGTGAACCGTACCGGGTTTGTCAGAGACTTTTTTATTTAAGTTAGGCCACCTGACCTAACGGATTAATCTTATCATAGTACATTGCTTCAAAATCAAAAGGTGATACATAACCTAGTGCACTATGTACACGCTCTTTATTGAACCAATCTACCCAATTTAGTGTCGCAAGTTGTACATCTGCTAAACCTTGCCAATCTGCTTTTAGATATTCAATCACCTCTGTTTTGTATAAGCCATTCACCGTTTCAGCCAAAGCATTATCGTATGAATCACCAGTCGTACCGACTGATGCTCGTAAATTTGCTGCTTCTAAACGATTGGTATAGCGAATGGAAAGATATTGCACACCTCTGTCGGAATGATGAATCAC
>NZ_VPAL01000043.1:0-3049 GCF_013419245.1 Acinetobacter sp. YH12095 | reverse complement strand
ATGGCTTATTTTTGTTCAAAAGTCATATTTTACCTCGGAGAAACCGGACATTTTTATTGGTGAGAATATAGACACTTTAAATGGGTTCTAACACTCTCGTTTCGTATAACAGCCATTATGTTAAATGGACATAAATCAATTCTAAAATTATCTATGATCATTCTTACTTTTACTTCAGTACTGCGGTTAGGGTGGATAGAAAAGGGCCTAACTGCTATCATTGCCCCCGAAACCCTCCAAAATAGATATCTTTCTTAATATGACACTTACGCCACCATAAGTTTATTTATCTCTTAAAACAGTAAATAACTCATCACTGTCTAGTGATGTGGTGTAGTAGCTTGTGTGTCATATATCACATCACTAGCCTTTCCTAAAATTTAAAAAAATAGGCTATTTTCATGTTATCCACTATTCGAGAACAATGGTTCTCCAATATTCGCGGGGATGTTCTTGCGGGTATTGTTGTTGCTTTGGCTCTAATTCCTGAAGCAATTGCCTTTTCAATTATTGCAGGTGTCGACCCTAAGGTAGGGTTATATGCTTCATTCTGTATTGCCGTGGTGATTTCTTTCGTAGGCGGTCGTCCAGGGATGATTTCTGCTGCAACTGGTGCTATGGCTTTATTAATGGTCACACTGGTTAAAGAGCATGGTCTGCAATACTTATTAGCAGCCACAATTTTGACAGGATTTATTCAAATCCTAGCAGGCTATCTAAAATTAGGTGCATTGATGCGCTTTGTGTCAAAGTCGGTTGTGATTGGCTTTGTGAATGCCTTGGCTATTCTAATTTTTATGGCCCAATTGCCTGAACTCACCAATGTGACATGGCATGTCTATGCGATGACAATTGGTGGTTTAGCCATTATTTATCTATTCCCCTATATCCCAGTAATAGGCAAGCTTTTACCCTCTCCCCTCATCTGTATTGTACTCCTCACGCTCTTTGCCTTGTTCATTGGTTTAGATGTAAGAACCGTAGGTGATATGGGGCAATTACCAGATACTCTTCCAATTTTCTTGCTTCCTGATATTCCTTTAAATCTTGAAACTTTAGCTATTATTTTGCCTTATTCACTGGGATTAGCAGCCGTCGGTTTGCTTGAATCTATGATGACAGCAACGATTGTCGACGATTTAACAGATACCACCAGTGATAAAAACCGTGAGTGTAAAGGACAAGGCGTTGCCAATGTCGCTTCAGGCTTCTTAGGCGGAATGGCAGGCTGTGCCATGATCGGTCAATCAATTATTAATGTGAAATCTGGTGGTCGTACCCGTTTATCTACCTTTAGTGCGGGGGTCTTCCTGTTAATTATGGTGGTGTTTATCAGTGACTGGCTCAAAGTCATTCCAATGGCTGCACTGGTTGCCGTAATGATCATGGTTTCAATCGGAACATTTAACTGGGATTCACTGCGCAATATTCGCCAATATCCCTTCTCTAGCAATATCGTAATGATAGCGACAGTGGTTGTGGTTGTTGCCACACATAACCTGGCTTATGGCGTATTAGTCGGTGTTCTTCTTTCTGCATTATTTTTTGCTAACAAAATTGAACGCTACATGGCAATTCAGTCCGAATTTAATGAACCTGAAAGTACCCGTACTTATACGGTGACGGGTCAAGTGTTCTTCAGCTCGGCAGATAAATTTACGTCTGCATTTGATTTCAAAGAAGCACTTTCAAAAGTTGTGATTGATGTTAGTCAGGCTCACTTTTGGGATGTGTCTGCGGTCGCTGCCGTAGATAAAGTGGTCATTAAGTTTAGACGTGAAGGAACAGAAGTCGAACTGATTGGAATGAATGAAGCCAGTAAAACGTTAGTCGATAAGTTTGGTATCCATGATAAGCCAGATGCTTTAGATCGCTTAAATAGCCACTAAGAGGGATGAATTATGTCAAAAATTATTGCATGTATTGATGGATCATTAGCAACAAATACCGTTTGTGATTATGCAGCTTGGTTTAGCGATAAATTGAATTCACCTCTTCAGTTATTGCATGTCATTGATAAGCCAAAAGCGAAAGCACCACAAGATTTAAGTGGTGCAATTGGTCTAGGAAGTCGAGAAACCTTGCTAAACGAGTTGGTTGAACTGGAAGAACGTAAGGGGAAAATTGAGCTAGAGCATGGCCAAATTCTTCTTCGGGAAGCAAAAAACTATCTATTGGAGAAGTTCTCTATTGATGCTCAAAGCTTTCAACGCCATGGCAGTCTTTTAGAAACAATCATGGGAATGGAAGAGGATATTCGAGTTCTTGTTATGGGTAAGCATGGAACTGAAACCGAGCACAATTCCAGTAAAGTTGGAACCCATATTGAAAATGTTGTTCGTGCTCTTCATAAACCCGTGTTAATCACATCCTCACCGTTTAGTCCACCTCAGTCATTTTTAATTGCTTTTGATGGAAGTCCTACTGCACGTATTTGTGTAGACAAAATTGCAAATAGCCCTTTATTAAAAACCCTGACAGCTCATGTGGTATATGTTGGTAAGCCAAATAGTGATATGACATCACAAGTCACTTGGGCAAAAGAGCTACTTGCAAATAATGGTTTTGATGTCATTGATAGTGTGCTTGAAGGTGATGTTGAGAAATCTATATTGGATTATCAAGAAAAAAACGTTATTGATATGATTGTGATTGGTGCATATGGTCATTCAAAGATACGCCAGTTTTTTATTGGTAGTACGACGACCAAATTGTTATCAAGTTCTACAAAACCAGTATTATTACTAAGATAATTTTTACAAGATAAAGGGATAGTTAAAAACTATCCCTTTTTTAGAATTTCTAAAATTAACATAATACACCTTATACGTAATGTGTTATAATTCCACTTAGAAATCAATGCTGTAGTTTCTAGTTGATAGCCCACCTTCCCCAAGGTGAGCTTTTTTTGTGATTTTTCACGTTCCACGCTTAAAATTCGAACAGTGTTTCATGATTTTTATAAGTTAAACTAAATTTAGTTGCTAATCCCAATAAGCTATTCACTAACTTGTAAATATCGGTATACCGCCTGACGACTAATCCCAAA
>NZ_VPAL01000042.1:0-3144 GCF_013419245.1 Acinetobacter sp. YH12095 | reverse complement strand
GGACAAGCATCGTCATTTTATTATGGTCAGCCTCAGGGTGAAGTGTGTCTAATCAACAGGGTTTTCGGTCTCTAAGCACTTTTTAAAGGGAACATCATCGACTCAAATCTCTATTTGCAACAGTGCCGTCAAATTAACGAACACACGGATATTATTGCTGAATATGAGCAACACAAGCAAGGTCGCACTATTACAGGATTTACCTTTAAATTTAAACAAAGAACCAAGCCCAAAACGGTAAAAGCTGAAAAGACAGAGCGTGATCCACATACAGTAGATATGTTTATAACCATGACCGATAATCAACGCTTTGCCTTCGCTAAAAAAATATCTCAATTACATGAGGCATCGTATTTGGCACAAGGGCAAGCAGGTCGAAGTTACGATGTGTTTGCTGAACAAATTGCTGAAGCATTATTAGATAGTGAAAAGCAGAAAGTATATTTACCCTTCTTATCGAAATTAGGGTTTAAATTTTAAGATTTTTATTCGCTGTTTACAGGTTGTGGTAGAAGTAGTCCTTGATATCAAAAACAAAAATTATTTTAAGGGAATAAAGGCTTCTGACTATCACCAAATGATAAGTTATCTGAGTTCTATTCAGTGAAAAACTGCTATATTAGGGGTCAGCACAGAAAACGGAAATTATAGGGCGGTAAGTACATTTATTTACTTCTATGTAGTTGTTATTTAAGAACTTCGTTAAAAATCTTTCAATTAAATTGCATGTTGCCAATCTCTAGCAGACAGGCAAAGCATAAAAATATAAATCTTTGATTTTAATAAATTAATTAGTCGACAAAATTCCTTGTCGTACTATTTTCTCCAAATTCTGGGGTAACCCCTATCAAATCAAAAACTCGATGATATGCGTCATTTAGTTGATCAAATACCTTCTTACGGCAGTCAATCTATACCTAAAATAAACGATCCTAGTTGGGAGGGGTTATTAGATGATCGGAGAATATCTTGGAATATGAACGACATCACCATAATAGAAAGGCTAGTACTTATTTATTATACTTTTAGTATGAAGGTTCTTAGTGTTTTCAATCAAGAATTTGCAGAGAGAGGAGTTTCTTTTTCATACTCTGATTAGTATGCCTATGGCAAACCAATTTCACTGCTTCGGTACCCTAGTGAGGACTAGAACCTTAGGCTGTAGGCTAATGATATTGGTATATTGAGTTATTTAGGTAGTCGCGGTGTACTTCATGGTGTATAGAAAGTTAGTTTTTCGAGCTAATAAAGCCATTTTGACAAAATTTAAGAAGTATTTTAGAAAACTAGATAGTTACACAGAATTTAGGGTAGTCTCAAAATGAAAGTTATAACTAATGGTTCTTTAACATCTTCTAATTCCTTTGGTGAAAAATAAGATTCCATTTTATGCTTAACTCTCAACTTTTTTTCGCTAAATCATTTATTTTACGAAGGTTAGACTTTCAATATTAAACTTACAATTCTTGTAATACAGCCATTCCAATAGGCTTAAGAAGTTGAGAGTGGCATTTCTTGCATAGAATTATTTTGTATTAAATAAAATAACTAAAGGTTTGGCTCGTGAAGATCTCAATAAGAAAACTGTATGTAATTAGCTTAAGTGCATTAATTACTGTGGCTTGTTCCAGTCAAAGTGAATCAGAAGGGATGCTAATTATAAATAACAAAACCTCCGAAGATATAACTAAGGTTAATTTAACTTATAAAACCACTAATAAATCAGAAAATATAGGTAATTTATCTCCTAATCAATCATTTAAGTATCCTATAAAATATTCTGACACCGAAGACTCTATAGTAATTACATATACTGATAGTAATAATACAGTGCATAAGGATGTAGCTGTTCCTTATTTCGGTAAATATGATAAGAAAAATTATAGTTATAATATCAAGTAGTTTAAGTATTATTAATATTTAGAGTGTACGGCATTGACGGTATAGGTTAAATTGACACTACAAGACAGCACTTTAACCAATTTCAACAGCAACATCCCCAAATATATTTAATATAAATTAAGCATGAGATATAAAAATGCACGCCTTTGATATTATCATACCCCAATATACAGGTATCGCTGAAGATGATGATAGCCACGACCATGATGTATTTTGTTATTTAGGAAATTTAGAAGGCAACGGACAAATATTACCCCGTAACCATCATTTAGCTGTTAGCCAAAATGATATTACTCGCGTGACTGTGGTGTGTCCTGAAATGGATGCCCTTGACCGTAAAAATATGAACAGCTATGCCCAAGAAATGCACAATAAAATCGAACAGTTAGCAGGTAAACCCATTCAAACCTTGTATATCGGAGAAGACCATGACTATCCTCTTCCCCGTTATGCCGTACCAACGCAATCTGAATTTTACATGTTGCGTTGGGGCTGGAGTTCGCCTTTACTAGATGGAGTAACCTTACAAGGCATTCCTCTATATAAAATCCCATATACCCAACCTGATCACCCTTGTTATGATAATGTGTGGTCATGGTATCGTCAGGCTGAAGCGTTATATCGTTTGTGGCTTGGTTCTCAACCAGTAAGTGAAGCCTTTGCCTTAGAGCAAATGCAAAATCCCAATTCTGAGCATAGCAAAATAGGTCGAGAATTGTGCCGTATCATTGAACAAAGCACAGGTGTACCCACCTATTATTTTCTAATGAATTACCGTGATTGGACACAGGCAGAAGATATGGAACAAAAATGTCCACTGACAGGGCAGGATTGGCTATTGCCTGCCAATACCTATCACTATATTGATTTTAAATGCGATGAGAGTCGTTTGGTGAGTGAGTTGAGTCAAAATTGGTCGGATGAAAGCGAGGACTGACCGAATGAAAAATTATTTGTGGTAAGCTCATAAAGCCTATCAAGCATAGAGATAAAAATAACACCCAAACTATCTGTAACCAACCGTGAATCGTCTCGATATTTTCGGAGAGTGTTTTACTGGAATCAGGTACAGGACAAGTTTATTTTCAGTATACCCTAGCGGAACCACCTAAAAAGGCACTGTTGCAAATAGGCTGACATGATAAGCTAAATATCTTATTTATTTCGAGATACAGCAGATGAATCCCTTCCACGGTCGGCACTTTCAAGGTGAAATCATTCTTTGGGCTGTTCGTTGGTATT
>NZ_VPAL01000041.1:0-3516 GCF_013419245.1 Acinetobacter sp. YH12095 | reverse complement strand
GACGGGTGCCGGTATCAAACGCAACCGCCTTGTCCTTGATCCCGGCATGGGGTTTTTTCTGGGGGCTGCTCCCGAAACCTCGCTCTCGGTGCTGGCGCGGTTCGATGAATTGCGGCTGCGCTTCGATTTGCCGGTGCTTCTGTCTGTTTCGCGCAAATCCTTTCTGCGCGCGCTCACAGGCCGTGGTCCGGGGGATGTCGGGGCCGCGACACTCGCTGCAGAGCTTGCCGCCGCCGCAGGTGGAGCTGACTTCATCCGCACACACGAGCCGCGCCCCTTGCGCGACGGGCTGGCGGTATTGGCGGCGCTGAAAGAAACCGCAAGAATTCGTTAACTGCACATTCGGGATATTTCTCTATATTCGCGGTTCAGCAGGCATGTCCCCTTTGAGGGCGACCCGACGACAGGATAATCGACCTTATGGTGCGCAAATATTTCGGCACAGACGGTATTCGTGGCAAAGCCAACGAAGGCGCGATGACGGCGGAAACCGCCTTGCGCGTCGGCATGGCGGCTGGCCGTGTCTTTCGTCGCGGTGACCACCGCCATCGTGTCGTGATCGGCAAGGATACGCGCCTGTCGGGCTATATGCTTGAACCCGCGCTCACAGCCGGTTTCACCTCGATGGGCATGGACGTATTCCTTTTTGGCCCGCTGCCGACAACGTATAGGAAGAATAAACGCCCTTTTCACCCAAGTCCAAATTAATTTGCCGATTCCATAATCAGGGTGTATTACAATTCCATAGAGTTTTTCAATCCAGGTGGTTTAGCTGATAACTTAACGATTGATCAGCTTCTTCGTGAAGATTACTCGCCATGGGCGCGCAATAAAAGGATATCTGCCACGTTCAAAGAAGCGCATTTTATTGAAAAATATGGGTCAGGCATCAAACGAATCCAAGAAGGCTTCGCATCCTATGGTCTGCGTCCCCCTGTCTTTGAAAATTTCCAGCACGGTTTTCGAGTTATTGTCTCATCAAAGCTACTTTTCGAATCTAATGAGGGAGTAAGTGAGGGAGTAAATCTACTATTTAATCAGATAAGAACTAATCCAGGAAAGCGTGCACCATTTTTAGTAAACGAGCTATTAGTTCCTGTCAAGATAGTAGAGCGGTGGCTCAAAATCTTAAGAGATGATCATAAAATCGAGTTTCGAGGAGCTCCTAAAAGTGGAGGATACTGGCTAAAATAGAAATCAATGATACTCTTAAGTGGCACCAATCGAACTCCTATTTTAGCATTTAAAAAAGTGGTGGTGTTTTAAAAAGTATGCTGACATTAAATGAAGCCATTATTGATGTAAAAGAAGGTTAAGTCGAAGGCTTTAAAATGGTTTTCAAGCTTTTTGGAGAAATTACAACTTCTTCTAAAACCACGCCTTATTCGATGCCTTATTTTGCAATTATTACCTTCAATTCCTACAGTAAAAAACTTACCAATACTTTGCTTGCAGTTTTTAAAAGCAGTGATGAAACTGTCCCAATGATCACTTGCAATTCGGGTGTAGTGAATACCTAATTGTTTAAGCTTTGTCTTCAACCTTTGGACTGTAGCTAAATCTCTCTTACCCCAAACATAAGCAACAATCTCACCTGTTTCTCGATGGTAAGCGTAAATAAGCCATTGTTTATTATTTTTATTTCCAACAAAAGTCCAGAATTCATCTACTTCGAGAGATTCATAATGACTTTGTTTAGGCTGAATTTGATAGGCCGATTCAGTTAAAGTCCGTAAGACTTTACCGATACTAATGCGCTCAACTTCAGCGATATCTCGTATACCGCTGCCTCTGACCATTAACTGTAATATTTTACGAGTAATGCCAGAATTACATCCTAGATAGCTCAGAGCATGGTCACCAATAAACTGACGTTTGCAGTCTTTGCATTGGTAGTTCTGTTTCCCATCTACTTTGATGCCATTTTTCTTTATACTGTCACTGAGGCAGGTTGGACATTTGATTTCTAGAGTTATTTGCATTTCTCTATTTTATCAAAATTCAATCTGCTTTTTTTTAGCATACTTTTTGATACACCACCAAAAAAGTATCCTCACATCATTTTATTGAACAATACCTAAGGCTGCTCTGGCGGCATTGATATGATTATCGTCGTTGCACTCTACCGCAAAAGCGCCATATGCTAATGGAGCTGCAGCAGCCCTCTCTATAGATTGTTCGTAGAGCCTATCCCATATCGTTCCGCCTTGTTTAGCATACTCCGTTATCAAACTCTTCAGGCTATCCTCTCCAAAAACCGATACGTGACCAGAAAAGTCCAGTGCAGGATCACCCATATGCGCAGTAGACCAATCTATGATACCAGAGGTCTTACCTTCCTTCGAGGTTAAGACATGCCCTGCATAGAGATCGCCATGGATGAAACAAGTGAATTCAGGCCACAAAGGGTCATTGTCCAACCATCTACGGTATCTGTTTTCCAACGGCTCGCTGATACCTATCTCAGATTTCACCAAGTGGATACGGTCAGCTATTTCGGTCCTCAATTCACTTGGAGTCATTATTTTCAAGTTGCTCTTTCTCACATCGTCAGCTGTAATACGATGTAATTCGGCCAATGATTTTGCCAGAGACTCCACATAAGCTATGCTATCGCGATCTATGTTCCAAGAAACCTCATGTGTTATCGCATCGAATGTCAGAGCAGGCGCATCCTCCAGTAAAGGGTAGGCTATTAGGCGCTCCGATACAATTTTCCAATCAGGGACATTGATCGACAGGTTTCTTTTGGCTAAATCCAATATTCTACTTTCATTTTCGATTTGTTCAAGCATATCGCTTCTTCGAGGTATACGGAGTACCCAGTTCTCACCGTTTACTTCCTTTACAAAGGCAACTCTAAAGTCGATGCCCATCTCATTGACGCTCATCTCTTCCGAAATTCTCAGCCCATGCTCTAGGGCTAATGTTTGCATATCTTCGATTGTCATTTCTATACTGTTTTCTTTTATTAAATTGGTACCAGTTCCCCCGACAGGACATTCTGAATGTCATATACAGGTGTAACACTTTACCCATATTCTTTTCGTATGGATAACACTTCCCATCAGGGAACAAAAATCTGATACATGAATTAATTGTGAGACAGTAGACCTACTGTCGCATTGAAGCCATCTCGGCGACTATTTGATTAGGAAAACCAAGGCTTTGCCATCATAGCCTTATCATAGAAGTATAACATAGTTGTAAAGATAGAAAATTATTTTTTATTCATCCATGATGTTATTATTTTATAATAACATCATCTAAACATGTCCTGTCGCTCTTTTGTGCTGTGATATTTCATACCTATTAACTGCTTTCGTTTGAATTATACGACGTTCTACTCACAATAGGGCAAGGGTTACTCATTCCGTAGGATGCGGTTCACGTATAGGAAGAATAAACGCCCTTTTCACCCAAGTCCAACAGCTTTGGACCGCAGTTGACTCTTTCGACACCCCTGCGATGCAACCCAATCCGGCTGACGGGGAGCCAGCAACGCTGAAAATTTAC
>NZ_VPAL01000040.1:0-2182 GCF_013419245.1 Acinetobacter sp. YH12095 | reverse complement strand
ACCCGGTACACGTACCGTCAGTTGCTGACCATTGTCTTCAATATAACCTGCACCTCGGTTCTCATTATTTTGCGCTAAAGCCTGTTGCAGTTGTTCTAATGAGATATTCAGTTGCTGCATCCGGTTTAAATCGGGAGAGACCACATAGGTTTTTTCAAAACCACCAATACTGTTGACCTCTGCAACTCCCTTAACACGTTGCAGTTGAGGACGCACAATCCAGTCCTGAATCTCACGCAAATCCATCGGCGTGTATGCAGTTCCATCCGGCTTTTTCGCATTCGGATCTGCCTTCAGTACCCATTGATAAATCTCACCGAGACCCGTAGAAACGGGGGACATCGTCGGTGCGATTTGTGCAGGCAACTCAGATTGCGCCTCCTGTATCCGTTGGTTAATCTGCTGACGGGCCCAATAAATATCAGTCCCATCTTTAAAGACAATGGTGACTTGAGAGAGTCCATAACGGGATATGGAACGGGTAAGCTCCAGATCCGGAATGCCAGCCATGGCATTTTCAATGGGATAGGTAATCCGCTGTTCGACTTCAAGCGCAGTAAAACCCTTGGCTTGAGTATTAATCTGGACTTGGGTATTGGTAATATCGGGTACAGCATCAATCGGGAGTTTCTGATAGCTATACACCCCGACCGCAATCCAGGTACAGACAAAGAGCAACACCCAAATCGCATTTTGTATGGAAAACTGAATGATTCGTTCGAATAAACCTTCTGGTTTTGGCAGATCAGAATTAATGTTCATGGCCTGCCTCGTCTTTTTCTAATTCAGATTTCAACAAGAAACTGCCTTGAGCGATATACTTCTGCCCTTCAGTCAGCCCAGAAATCACTTCAAGCCATTGTCCATCACTTGAAGCCTGCCCCAATTGCACTTTCTGTGCTTTTAAGTGGACTTGACCTTTTTGTTCTGAATCTACGATGAAAATACTGTCTTCACCTTCAATACTTTGCAGCGCAGACTTTTGAATCCGAAGGGCTGATTTTGCTGTAGCTTCCGGAATCAACACTCTCACTAGCACATTAGAACGCAACTCAGTAGCTTGCGCATCGAGTTTTGCGCGCACCACCAGACGCCCTGTTTGTACATCTGCCTGAGAGGTTAAGCTTTGTACAGTAGCTTTATAGATTTGATCTGAATCATTCACTTTAAAGTCAATTTTTTGCCCGGCTTGCAGTTGACCTGAGAATTGATTCGGCAAATTAAACTCAAGCCATAAATCTTTCAGCTGTTCAATGACAAAGAGCTGATTAGCCAGTTGCACATTTTCACCGACCACAATATCTTTTTGACTGATCACCCCAGAGATCGGTGCTTTAATCAGAAAACGCCCATTGTTATTGCCACTTGCACCTAATGCATTTAAACGTGCTTGTGAGGACTGGACAGTAATCTGCGCTTGACGGTAGGCATTTTCGGCACGCTGGTAATCCTGTTTGGCAGAAATCCCCTGTGACCAGAGTTGCTGTTCGCGCTGGTAATCTTTACGGGCCAAATCCAGATTCACCTGTGCCATACGCAGATTTGCCTGTTGGTCGATCAGTTCAGGCACGATTAGTACAGCCAGCGTTTGTCCTTTTTGCACGCTCTGTCCTAAAGCCACATTGACCTGCTCGACATGACCACTAAAATTAGGCGATATATGCGCTTGTTGATCGGTATTCACCACCAATTTACCTGGCAGGGTTGTCAGCTTTTCAACCAATCCTGTGGATGCAACAGCAACTTTTAAACCTTGTTCAACCATTTGTTGGCTGGTCAGTTGTATTTCGCCTTCTTCAGCATGTCCTTCTTCAGAACTATCTTCATCAGAATGTTCGGCATTTCCCTCATCATGACCATGCCCCTCAGATTCAGTTTTTTTTGAACTTAACCAAATAACCAGACTGACCAAGACCGTAATCAGAATCAAAATTGCAATCATGAGAGACTGGGATATTTTTCCGTTTTGCTTGGCGTTCATTTTATCGTGCTCCCCCATTGATTAAATTTTGCGATGCTTCGACTGCCTTTTTATTCAGTTGTGTATAGGCATCCGAACGGCTAATTTCTTCATAACTTGTGCCAATACTGAGTGCCTCAGCTGCGAGGGCAGTTTGCCAAGCTTGACGTAGAATTTGTAATTGACCCAATCGAAGATTCTGCAGTTGGGTGGTTGCTTGTT